>JAIRRF010000226.1 GCA_031256115.1 Treponema sp. | reverse complement strand
CAGGAAGCGAAACCAGCTGGTCCAGTGTAATTACCAACGATGACGGAGCCTGGAAACGGCCCATAGACACGCCGGTAATTTATCCGGTCTTTTCTATTCTGGACCCGGAAACCACCTATACCCTGCCGGCCTACCAGGTTGGCTGCGGTATTACCGATATGTTTGTCCATGTATTTGAACGGTACTTTACCACAGTAAAAAATGTAGAGACCACGGATCGTTTATGCGAAGCGATTATGATTACAATCATCAACAATGCCCGGCGTTTTTTAATCAATCCCAGGGATTATGATGCCCTGGCGGAAATTATGTGGTGCGGGTCCCTGGCCCACAACAACCTGGCCGGTACAGGCCGGGCGGGGGATTTTGCGAGTCACATGATCGAACATGAACTTTCCGGTTTTAACGATGTGGCCCACGGAGCGGGGCTGGCGGTAATCGTTCCTAACTGGATGAAATATGTATACAAACATGATCTTTCCCGCTTTGTACAGTTTGCCGTTCGGGTCTTCGGCATTGAGGAGAATTTCCACAACCAGGAAGAAACGGCCCTGCGCGGCATAAAAGCCACAAAAGAGTTTTTTGGATCCATTGGCATGCCCCTGACCTTAAAGGAAATAGGTATTGAAGAAAAAGATTTTACCACCATCGCCGGAAAGGTAAAGAAATTCGATACTGCCAAGGGCACCGTGGGAAATTTCCTTCCCCTGAAAGATCCGGATATTGTGGAGATCCTTAAACTGGCAAAGTAACAGGAGTTGGTTGATTTCCGGGCTATAATTTTTATCTTTCGCCGTGATTTTGTACGTTATTTTCATCTTCGCCTGTCATAGTCTTTAGCAAAAAGGCGTCTATTATTTCTTCTACCACCTGCTGTTTCTTTTTGGGCAGCAATTTAAATTTTGCCAGAATCTCCGCCTTCCCCGTAGCCTGCGGCAAACCGGGCAAAGTGTAGACCGGGTCCTTGCCATTTTTAAGCCACTCGGGATTAACGCTGAATTCCCGGCAAACCGCATTGATAAACCGGGGGCCGGGGCTGGGTTTAGTCCCGCGTAAGACCATGGATACATAAGACTGGGCAAACTGGATTCTCCGGGCAAAATCCAGTTGTTTTATGCCTAAATTTGAAATAAGGAAAGCCAAACGGCCGGACAATGTTTTTTCCATGGTTTCCTTAACTATAAGAAAAGACTATCACTGGGTCAATTCCCGTTTCACCCATACCGGTGTATAATTATTTATGGCAGAACCCATAAAAGAAAAAATAACACTTGATGAGGGCTCTATCTACGAAGGTGAAGTAATCGCCGGTAAGCCACATGGCAAAGGAAAAATGCTATTAACTAATGGCGATGTTTACGAAGGTGATTGGGTTGACGGCATACCTCATGGCATAGGAAAAATGACCGACCCCGACGGCTTAGTAGAAGAAGGGCAATGGGAAAAAGATGAGTTCAAAACCACTTCCTTCTCATCACCCCCCGTCAAAGGCAAATGGATACTTGATAACGGCGATGTATACGAAGGCAATTTAGTAGGCGGCGATTTTCACGGCAAAGGAAAATATACCTGGACAGACGGCAGTACTTACGAAGGCGATTGGGTTGATGGCAAAGGACACGGTACAGGAAAACATACAATGGCTTCCGGAATTGTTTACGAAGGCGATTGGGTTGATGGCAATTGGAACGGTAAAGGAAAATATATTTATCCGGACAGCTTCGTATATGAAGGTGATTTCGTTAATGGCGATTTTAACGGCAAGGGGAAACTTACATCTGCAGACGGCCGTATTTACGAAGGAGATTTCGTTGACAACAATTTTCACGGCAAAGGTAAAGAAACATATAATAACGGCTCTTTTTACGAAGGGGATTGGGTTAACGGAAATCAAACAGGTAAAGGACAATATATATGGCCTGACGGCAGGTCTTATATAGGTGATTTCTTGGATAACAAATTCCACGGCAAAGGGAAATACACACACGCAGACGGAAGAGTTGAAGAAGGAAACTTTGAAAATGATAATTTTGTAGGATAAGCCAGCATGCTGTATGACAAGGGCATGAAGCATTTAAATAGCAAAGATTACAAAAAAGCCGAAACCTGCCTCCTGGAAGCCGCCGAAAAAGGGAACAAAGATGCCGCATACCCTCTGGCTTTAATCTATCGTAACGGTTATTTGGGAAAAAGCGATTATGAAAAGGCCCTTTACTGGTACGAGCTTGCAGCAGCAGAGGAAAACGAATATACCTACGATGCCCAATACGCTCTTGCGGATTTGTACCTTTCAGGCGAGGCAGTTGAGAAAGACAGCGAAAAAGGCGTTTTCTGGCTTCAAATTATGGCGGAAAACGGTGACGAGGCTGCCAGGATAAAACTCCAGGCCATTGACGGCCTGCGAGCCGATCCTGTGGAGCTTGCCAGGACATATTTAAGTTATAAGGGCAAAAACTATAAAAAAGCAGACTACTGGCTGAAAAAGATAAGGGGACACAATTCTACTAAAGATTCAATACGTCCTTTTTTGGCAATGATGCAGGAAGCGCTGGATGAAGAAGATTATCCTGAGCTTGTCAAATGGATGAATGAATTTTCTGCCGGAGGCCTTGAAGTGGCCGGAGAAATGCTTAGTGTTCATAAAAAAGAGGGGAGAGATTTACGAAAAAAATTCCGCGAAGAAGGAAAGTTTCATTTTAGCCAGGCAAAAAAAGCCGGAGAGTCGGGAAATGTTGACGAAGCCCGGTCGGAAATAATAAAAAGCTTTAGCGCTTACCTTCCGGGGATACAATCTCTGGAAACCAGGGAAGACGCCAGGTACCTGAAAGAAAAATATGCAGAGGGAAACCTTCGGTGCGGGTTCGCCAAGCGTGATCAAGCAAAGGGATGGGAGCACCTTAACCTGACCCAAAGAGAACAGGAAATCTTTAACCTTCTTCTTACCGGAGCGGCCCCTAAAGAAATTGCCTACAATCTTGAAATAAGCTATCCGACTGTCAACTTCCACACCAACAACCTGTACCGCAAGCTGGGCATCCAGAGCAGGGCCGAACTGTTTGCCAAATACGGATAATGACGTTCCCTCAGCCATCGCTTTTCTTTCTTAACAGATCGGTGGCTAAGGCTAAATTGTTAGGGGTAAAATGGTTAGTGGACAGTGATCAGTCCGGCACAGAGTTAAGGCC
>JAIRRF010000147.1 GCA_031256115.1 Treponema sp. | reverse complement strand
CCCGATTCGGTATTGGCCATAGCCAGAGCCGGGGCCGGGGTGAACAATATCCCCATCCCGGCCTGCAGCAACTGCGGAATTGTGGTGTTTAATACCCCAGGAGGAAATGCCAATGCAGTCAAGGAACTGGCCCTGGCCGCCCTGCTTATTTCTTCCCGGAATATTCTGGGAGGCTGTTCCTGGGGGGCGGATATTGCAGGCCGGGCCGATGAAGTGCCGGATCTGGTAGAAAAGGAAAAAAGCCGTTTTGAAGGCCCGGAACTACGGGGCAAAACCCTGGGAGTTGTGGGTCTGGGAGCCATCGGTGTCATGGTTGCCAATGACGCCCTGGCTTTGGGAATGACTGTGATTGGTTATGACCCTTTTATCTCCGTGGATGCCGCCTGGCACCTTTCCCATTCGGTCCAACGGGCCGATACCCTGGAAGGGCTTTTAGCCAAGGCAGATTATATTTCACTCCATATCCCCCTAAGTGATACCACCAAAGGTCTGTTGGATGCGGAAAAATTCCGGATAATGAAAAAAGGCGCCCGGATTGTAAATCTTGCCCGGGGAGGTCTGGTAAATGAAACGGACATTATAGAGGCACTGAAAAGCAAAAAATTAAATGCCTATGTAACAGATTTTCCCACCGCGGAACTTCTGGCCTGTCCGGGGGCAATCTGTATACCCCATCTGGGAGCGTCTACCCCGGAGGCGGAGGATAATTGTGCAATCATGGCGGTAAAGCAGCTCATGAGCTACTTGGAGAAAGGAACTATAAAAAACTCGGTAAATTTTCCCCGCTGCAAGCTCGAATTCCGATCCAGCCACCGGCTTTTGGTGGCTAACAGGAACATTCCCAATATGGTCGGACAAATAACCACTATCCTGGCTGAAGAAAGGATCAACATTACCGATTTGATTAACCACCACCACAATGATTATGCTTACAACATCATCGATACGGAACAGGCTATACCGCAGCTACAGTTGGAAAAACTCATTGCCATTGACGGGGTAGTCCGTGTAAGGGTGTTGGATAAAAATGAACCGTAATAAAATAATTTTTGGCCTGGCGGTTTTCGCATTGTCTTTACTTTCTGTCTGTGCAGCGCCTTCCCCTCAGGACGGCTGGTTTGCCGTTGATGCTGAAGAAACGTTAAAACGGAAAATAGCCCAGATGCTGCTTTTGGGATTTCGCGGCACGGAACTGGAAAAAGACTCTTCTATTTACAGGGACATAACCGAACTGGGTATTGGCGGAGTGTTATTCTTTGACTATGATGTGCCTTCCCGGAGCCGTCCCCGGAATATCCTTTCCAAAGAACAGCTTACCGGGCTTACAAAAGATTTGCAGAATGCCGCTCCGGTTAAACTGTTTATTGCCATTGATCAGGAAGGAGGCCGGGTAAACCGGCTCCGCAGTGAATACGGCTTTTCCGTTAACTTAAGCGCCAGGGAAATGGCCGCCGAAACAGATATTACCAAAGCCCAGGCCGAACAAACGGCGGCATTGCTTAATGAGCTTGGGATAAACCTTAATTTTGCCCCCTGCGTGGATCTTGACCTGAACCCGGAGAATCCTGTTATCGGCGCTATTGGACGCAGCTTTTCCCCGGACCCACAGGAGGTGATAAAACACGCTTCCATATGGATCAATGCCCACCGTAAACAGGGAATAATTTCTTGTATCAAGCATTTTCCAGGCCACGGCAGTTCTTCCAGCGATACCCATTTGGGCTGGGTGGACGTAACCGAACTGTGGCAGGAGGAGGAACTAATCCCCTACCGCCGCCTGGCCGGAACTCCAAATGCGGACAGCTATCTTATGGTAATGACCAGCCATGTGTTTAATGCAAAACTTGACCCCCGGAATCCCGCCACTCTTTCCGGAGAGATCCTAACGGAAATACTGCGGAACAATATTAAGTTTAAGGGAATAATTGTTTCGGATGACATGGAAATGGAGGCAATAAAAGCCAACTATGGTTTTGAAGAAGCCCTGGAAAAAACCATAAATGCCGGGGTTGATCTGCTCTGTCTTTCCAATAACGGAAGCAGTTACAATCCGGACCTGGCCCGAAAAGCCCTGAATGCAATCTACGGCCTTGTTCAGGATGGTAAAATATCCCCCGGACGAATCGAAGAAAGCTGGAACCGGATTATGGCGATAAAACGAACAATAAAATAGAGTTTTACATCCGGGTGTTCCAATGCATCCGTGAACACCCGGACGCAAATGCGGTAAACTACGGTTATTACACATGGTTATCAGCAATGCACACAAAACATGGGCAGAACATATATTAGATGGTTGTAGGATTTTATATCTTGGTGAAATTGTTGTACAGGAATTACTTGGTAATCAATTAAAACGAAAACCAGATAAAGATGGTGTGATGTTAATTTCTGAAAACAATTGTGGTTAATAGATTGATACTATGTGATGGTGTTGGAAAATATGGAAATAATAAAAAAAGCATTAAAATTAGCAAAAAATAAAATTGCTTTTGTTGGTTCCGTAAATGAGAATAATGCCCCAAATGTAAAGGCAATGTTGGTTGCCAAACGTGATGAATTAAAAACATTCTATTTTGCATCAAATAATTCAGCAATACGAACAGGACAATATAAAAATAATAATAAAGCGTGTATATATTTTAATGGTGGATTAATTTATAAAGGGCTTATGTTGGAAGGAACAATGGAAATATTAAATGATATTGAAAATAAAAAATTAATCTGGAAAAATGGAATGAAAACTGTATATAAAAATGGTGGAATAAATGATCCGGATTATTGTGTATTAAGATTTACTGCAAAAAATGGAAGGTATTATTATTGGTTTAAAACCGAAGCATTTGAACTGGAATAAAAAAATGGTTAAGTTGTTTGAAAATCTAAGTAAAATGTAGATTATCTCTACATTATTTCAAGGCCTACGGCTTGGCACTTTCATGGAATGGATTATCCGACGGTGTCCGAAAAATTTTCAGACCATTTCCGGTTTATCTGCATGGCTAAAAAAACAGCATTATGACGGCGACTATACCTTATATCGTAAGGGATTAGGAACACCCAAATATCATTACAATAAACCTCTTGACTGGAAAAACATGCCCTCTTGTGATAAAATAGCTTAAGTTATGGCGTACAAACCCGTAGATCCAAAAGTATCTTTTCCTAAGCTTGAAGAAGAGATCCTTGCCTTTTGGGAGGCTGAAGGGATCTTCCAACAATCCATTTCCCGGCGGGAAGGCAGGCCGGATTTTGTTTTTTACGACGGCCCTCCATTTGCCACGGGTATGCCCCATTTCGGCCATTTTGTTCCTTCTACCATAAAAGACATAATTCCCCGCTACAAAACCATGAAAGGTTTCCGGGTTGAACGCCGTTTCGGCTGGGACTGCCACGGTCTGCCGGTGGAAACTCTGATTGAAAAGGAGCTGGGCCTTAATTCTAAATCCGACATAGAACGTTACGGGGTGGCAGAGTTTAACGAAGCCTGCCGGGCTTCAGTACTTCGATATGTAGAGGAATGGCGGACGGTGATTACCCGGCTGGGCCGCTGGGTGGATTTTGATAATGATTACAAAACCATGGATCCCGCCTATATGGAAACGATCTGGGGCGTGATTGCTTCCCTTTGGGAGAGGGACCTTCTCTACGAAGGCCACTACATCCTGCCCTATTGCCCCCGTTGTGCCACGGTTTTATCC
>JAIRRF010000112.1 GCA_031256115.1 Treponema sp. | reverse complement strand
GGCAGCCGGCGGCGGATTTCTTCGGGGCTTACCCATTTTTCCCAGCGGTAGGCGGAAATATAGGAATATCGGGGACCATTCGAGTAGGTGGAAGGTGTGTCCCGGATCCAGCGGTACAGGGCATCCGGAGTAAGAGGGCTGGTCCGCTCGGGAAGCATCTTGTCCGGAACAGCCTGCATAAATGCATCGTAGCCCCACATGGTCAGTGAATCTTCGCTGTAGCCGCCGTGGTTCGCGGAATAATAGGCGCTTAAAACCGCTTTCCCTCCCCCCAGGAGAATCATACCCCTGGTGGCATCCACCGCCGCAGTGGTACTTCTTTGTTCCGCTCCCACACCGTGATAGGCCTGGGAATGGGGTGTGCCGAAAATGTCGAAACCCCTGGCGGCAAATTTTCCACGGTAAGCAATGGCATAAGACCGGGCTGCAATAGCCTGGGCCCTTAGGGCTTCCGCCGGCCAACCGGAGGGCATTTCCGCGGGGATTACACCGTAAAGGTAGTCCCCTGTGGTAACTATGTTTACTACTGTTATACCTTCGGGGCCGGGCCGGAATTCTATGGCGCCCCGGTAGGTCCGGTTGGTTCCCGGCGCTCCGTTCACTGCTCCGGCAAGGATGGAACTATTTGCATTACTTGATAATTCGTATACCAGGGGGGTGGTACTACGGACCAGAGTTTTATTACTTTTATCCTGGATAAGAACCAGTCCGTCCCCATTGCCCTTATTCCACTCGGCCCAGAACTGTTCCCCCGCCGCCCCGTTATAAAGGGAATTACGGTTTGCAGTACCGCGAATAATAAATTCACCCCCGGCTTTAACGGAAATCAAGTTTCGTTTTTCTATTAAGCCAATACGCATAGTTCCCTCTCCGGAATGTGCCGGGGCGGGGGTTACTTTGGGAGGATTTGCCCGGATATCCCGGCGGATAAGGTATGCGCCGTCTCCCACAACACCGCCGCCGGGGGCATGTTTCCGGGTTTCCGCCAGGGCAGTGCTGATCTCCCGGTTGCCCGGAAGCCGGTTATTGGCGGTGATTAAATAATCCCTGGCTGTTCTCCATTCTTTCCTGTTCATCAGGAGCCTGGCCCAGGGAAGAAGAACCCCGGTAAAAGAAGTATCCTGATCCCAGCAGGTTTTAAAACATGCTTCCGCTTCTTTTGGATCATCCTTGCTTAAAAGAAGACCCAGCTTGTACCAGCCAATGGGCCGCCATTTGTTTATGTCAAGGCTCCGTTTGTATAGTTCTATGGCTCTTGGGGCATTGCCCTGGTCGTGGTAGAGCATGGCGGAGTATAAATAAAATTCTGCCAATAAACGATTTTCGGCCCCCCTAAGGGAGGTTTCTACGGCGCTCCGGAGCGCCGCGGCTTTGGGGTAATTGCTTATTAAATAATAGGTAATAAATAATTGTAACTGGAATTCATTTTTACTTGCGGGAGCCAGGTCTTTGATCTGGAGGAGTTCTTCCAGTAATTCCGCGGCTTTGGTCATTTCCCCCAGTTCCCAATAAAGCACTACCAACTGGGCTTTTTCTGCCACGAAACTGCCCTTTTTTTGAGCCAGGGCTTCCACGGTTTCTTCTACCTTCCCGGCATAGTAGGCTTCCAGAGGGTTTAGGGACGTTTTTTCTTCTTTATCATCTCTCTCTCTGCTGGCTTTGGAAAAAACCGGGCAGGCAAATAAGAGGCAAAAGCTGATGCAGAGGATTAGGCTGCTGCGATCAATTCTTGACAAGGACATATAGTATAATGATAGTTGAAATATGCGGCAAAGCCAAGTCCTGCTTCAATCCCAACAGCTTAAAATGAATGCCCAGATGTTTCAGTCCATAAAGCTGATGGAGCTTCCCATTATTGATTTACGGGAAAAAATAGAGGAAGAAGTAGAAAAAAACCCCGCTTTGGAAGTACGAAAGGATCCGGGAATTATTTCCCTGGACGCAGTTGCAGAAAAGTTACCAAAAGAAGAAGAATCCTACTTTGAGGCCAGTTCAGACGCGGGTTTTATCCGGAGGGGAACCTCGGTCCTGGCGGATCTCGGCGGAAATTTCCAGAAGGGTATGGATACCGATGAACATAATAAGTTCTTGGAAGGAGCCATCTCACAGGCGGAAACCCTGCAGGAACACCTGTTATGGCAGTTGGCCCTGGAAACGGCGGATAAGGAGGTCCGGCACATTGGGGAACTCCTAATCCAGAATCTGGATGATGACGGTTTCCATAAGGAACCTTTGGAAGAACTTCTAAAAGACAAGAATTCCCACAAGGCGGAAGCCGCCCTTGCCCTGGTACGTTCTCTGGATCCGCCGGGAACCTGCTGTTCCGGTTACATGGAATCCCTTGCGGTCCAGGCCCGGCTTCTTCCGGATTTTTCTCCGGAAATCGAAGCGGCCCTGGAACATCTGGAAGAACTGGAAAAGGGTAACTTTACTGAAACTGCCCGGATTCTGGGTTTGGACAAAACCGGCCTGCAGGACTGTTATGAACGTATCAAAACTGAACTTTTCCCCTTCCCCGGCAGGAGATTTACCTACGGAGAAACCCGTTATGCCATACCCGACCTGGAAGTCCGGCACAGGGACGGAGATTTGGTAATTGTTCTTAACCATGAAGAAATCCCTGTGCTGGGGATAAGTCCCTTTTTTTTAAAAATTGCCGATGAAAAGGACAAGGGCAGGGAAACCAGGAATTTTGCCAAAGAGAACATTAAGGAAGCCCGCTGGTTTATCAATTCGATCAATCAGCGGAATCATACTTTACTCCGGACCGCCCGGGCTATCCTTGAATTCCAGCGTCCTTTTTTTACCAAGGGCCCCAAGTATCTTGGCCCGCTGACACTGCGGGATATAGCCGCAGAACTGGGGGTTCATGAAACTACCATTTCCCGGATTTCCCATGGAAAATACATGCAAACCGAGTGGGGGCTTTTTGAGCTTCGTCACTTTTTTTCGAATTCAATTGGCAGCGGTTCCGGTTTTTCCAAAGAAGCTGTTAAAGAGATCCTAAAGGAAATAATTTCCGGGGATGGCTGCCATTTATCCGATCATGATTTAACGGAGATGCTGGCCCAAAGGGGTATAGCCCTGGCAAGGCGTACTGTGGCAAAATACCGAAAAGAACTCGATCTGGGTTCATCATATACCCGATAATCGGAACCTTTAAAAACCAAAATGTGGTTTTTAAAGGTTCCTTAGGAGGATGTTCATGAATATTGATATTAAAGCGGTACATTTTACTTTACAAGACGACGCCAGGGAATATCTGGACAAGAAAATCGCCCGGATTCACAATGCGGAAAACATGATTGTGGATCTCCTGGTTACCCTGACCAAGGACAAGGATTTTTCCGCCGAAGCCAAGGTTAACTTCCGCTGGGGAGTTTCGGTACATATAAAAGAACATGATTTTGATTTTAACTTTGCGGTGGACAAGATGATGAACAAGCTGGAACATAAAATCACCAAGGAAAAGGAAAAAGTTAAGGAAAAACGATAATTTACCGCATGGCATCCGGGTGTTCCTAATTATCCAGGAGGCGCACACAGAATAAGCCGGCGAGGCATGTACATGAATCATATCATAGCCCGTATTGCATCCAAGGGGCATATTGCCCTTCCGGCGGCTAGATGATCATGGCGTTTTACTACGGACACTTTGGTGTCGCTTTTCTTAACGCATGTCATGCGCCCCCGGCAAGGCAATATGCCCCCTTCAGGTCAAATACACGCTGAATATGCTTGCAAAGCAGACACCGCCGACTTTAATATGTGCGCCTCTATTAACCCAGGAATACCCGAATGCTAATACGGTAAATTGCCGTTTTTTTGTATGTGAGGGGTTCTCGCCAGGTGACAGCCCGCCCCTTTACGAGTCTAATGCCGTTTTATGTATGGCTGGCTCAGCGGTAAATTGTCGTTTATTATACCCGGTAATAGCCTTGTACCGGGATATCAATTGAATTATCTATTGCCGCAGATACGGTTTTTTCCGAGTTTCTCTGTTCTCTGGTCATTACTTCTTCCAATTTTTCTTACTTCATTTTTCATGAGGCAATGCGCCTCCTTGTTTTGCTTGACGTTTCATACTATGCTTTCCTTGCTATGACCATTACGCAAACCGTAGACATACCTGCCAGCCGACGGATTACCGTTGACGTCCCGCAGGAGGTACCGATCGGCATGACGATTCTTACCTTTACTCCTGCTGAGCCGGAGAGCGGCCTTGAAAACGACTGCCCCCTCTGCGCCAAGTACCGCGACCCTGTTACCGGGGAGCTGCGCCTTAACGCCGAAATGTTGGCGGGAATGCAGGAAGTTGAGGACATGATTTCGGGAAAGATACCGGTAAAATGGCATACCTCCCTTGATGATTTGGACAAAATGCTGGAATTGTAAACCATGCTTGACTATGAAATCAAAGGCTCGTTTACCAAAGACCGCAAGTTGATGGAAAAACGCCGCAAAGACATTCGCAAACTTCGTGATGTTATGGCTTTGCTTATTAACGAACAATCGCTTTTGCCGAAACACGAAAACCACCCATTGCACGGAGAATATAAGGGGTGGTGGGAATGTCATGTTGAACCGGACTGGCTGCTCATCTACCGTGTTGAAAAAGCTGACCGTAAGGTGGTCTTCTACCGCACCGGTTCCCATTCTGATTTGTTCTAACATTTCTTCATTCCTTACTGCGGTAAATTGTTACAATAGACCAACCGGTACAATTAAATTCCCGCGGTCCTGTTAAGAGCAGGGCAGGATATTCGGCGGAAGCCCGCAGAAAAGCGTCCTCCATGTGGCGTTTTATGTACTCTGTCATTACCACTCTCCGGCTAATATCGTCCCTGTGCCGATTCTAGGAGTTTGTCGGACTTAATGGCAAAAATTCACACTTTTAGGCGCCTAAAAATGTAATTTTTTACATTTTTCGCTTGCCAAGCGAGGGATAATATAATAGCTTCATTATTGAATGAAGCGCATTGCCTATTATGAATTATTAAAGTGGAAAAACTCCCCAAAGCGGAGGCCTCTTGTTCTTTACGGGGCCAGGCAGGTGGGCAAAACCTGGCTCTTAAAGGCTTTCGGCCAAACCGAGTATAAGTCCGTACTGTACCTTAATTTTGACAGCAACCGTAAACTGCACCATTATTTTGGGGAAGATATTTCACCTGGGACCATAATTGCCAGCCTGGAAAACCATTTTACACGGAAAATATCTCCGGCGGATACTCTGCTGATATTCGATGAAATCCAGGAATGCCCAAGGGCAAAAGACGCTCTTAAATACTTTAACGAGGATGCCCCCCAGTACAACATAGCCGCAGCGGGAAGTTTCCTGGGAATAGCTGAAGGAAAATTCCCCGTTGGACAAATAGACAAGATTACCCTTTATCCCCTGTCTTTCTATGAATTTTTGGCGGCCCTGGGACAGGATGATCTTGTTGATATATTGCAGAACTGCAAAATACGGCTTATCAAAAGCATGCACGATCTTCTAAGGGGCAGGCTAAAGGAATATTTCTATACGGGCGGTATGCCGGAGGCGGTAAAGACCTATGCCCTTGGCAGTAGTTTACAGGCCCTGCGTGAGGTGCAGGAAACCATCCTGGACAACTACAAGGGTGATTTTTCCAGGCACATAAAAGGCGTACATATACCTAAAGTCCGTATGTTGTGGGATTCAATACCCATCCATTTATCTAAAGAAAAAAAGAAGTTCATTTACAGGGAAGTAAAGACCGGGGGCCGGGCAAGCGAGTTCGAAAATGCCCTGGATTGGCTTGTAAATACCGGCCTGGTGTACAGGATTGCGAAAAGTTCCGAAGCAAAACTCCCTCTGGCAGCTTATGCCGAACGCGAAGCGTTTAAGCTGTATATGCTCGATGTGGGTTTGTTGTCGGCAAAATCCGCTCTTGATATAAAAAGCTTTTACCAGTCCGATCATACGGTCTTTAAGGAATTCAGGGGGGCTATTACCGAACAGTACGTTATGCAGGAATTAAAAGCCCAGGGTATTGCGCCTATATTCTATTGGGGAAGCTCCACAGGCAAGGCGGAAGTGGATTTTATTTTTCAATACGGCGGCGGAATTGTGCCAATCGAGGTTAAGTCCGATATAAACAAAAAATCGTACAGCCTTGGGGTTTACAGGGAAACCTACAAGCCGGGAAAGGCAATCCGTACATCCCTTAACCATTTTGGCGCCGGAGTTGGTGCCGGGGGCGGCTCCGGCGGACTGTATTCCGTGCCGCTTTACATGCTGGGAAGCCTGAAAGAAGTATTGGCTAAAACTCCGGTATAAATGATCCCGGCACGCCGGTTATGGTATACCAGTGTCATGGCTGATGTCCTGAATTATACAGCGGACAAGCCCGAGATACTTTCAAAAGCCTCCGGGGCAACGGTTATCCAATAAGCGCCGAATCTTCCTACAGCGTCTGGCAGCCTAGGAGTCTGTCGGACTTGTAGAATTTTGCGTCAAATAGCCGCAAAATTCAACGATTTTTGGACTCCTTTGGGAGTTTGTAGGGTAAAAATGCTCCAAAACTACGTTTTTTTCGCATTTTTTCTGTCACAATGGGCTAAGCCCGACAAACTCCTGGTGTGAGAAATCTCCGGAATATACACACAAATTTGAAATATTTCGTGTATTCTGCAATTAAATGATGTATACTATTACTTAATGAGAATGTCCAAAATCGCATGGCACGCCCTTTTATGGGTTCTTTTTTGCATTGGTATTATGGTATTTCTGGGTTCCTGTGTAGATCCTATAAATCCCAGACCCTTTATGGAAAATGAAAAGGTCCAGGCAATAATTAATCCACCAGGGGGGGGACTCACTATTGCAAATTTTTCGCCCCTATTGGAAATTTCCAGAGGTATCGGGGGTTACTATGAGCCGTTACTTGAAGCCGAAACAGTTACATTTTCCCTGTCAAACCCTGACCAATTTAATATAATTGTTGCCAACGCCGGTCAATACTATGATGTTGTCGACGATGAGTTTGATATTGAATGGACTTTGTTTGGGCATCCGGCCAATCCTATCTTAAACAAAACCCCCCCCCAAATATACATAGATGACAGTGATTTGCTTTTGCCTCTTAGTGCTGTCGGCACCTATACATTATTTGTAGAAGGGGGAAGAGCGGGGAACGGGAACTCACCCTACAGCACTACCATTTATATCAGGGTTATTGAATAAGGTTACTTATTTTATTATTTTTTAGAGAGAAGGAGCAGAACATGAAATTAGTAAAGAAATGCGGCATTGGCGCCGTAATTACGGCAGCGCTTTTCCTGACGGCGGCGCTGGTTATCGGCTGCATGGGGCCCTATGACGGGCCGTCTTTCCAGGAAGCCTATAAGCCTCCGGCCGGCAAGGGCGCGGTCCGGCTGAATTTTAACAGTTCTTCCGGAAGGACCATTCTGCCCGTCGCCATGGCCCTGACCGATTTTTACGATTTTGAGCTGGATTTTGAAGCAGATCCAATGGGATCAGGAGATGACGATACCGTGGATATAACCCGTGCAAGCCTTACTGGTGGGAAGAGCGCTCATTTCCCCCTGGAACCGGGGGACTATAGGCTGGTGGTTACCGCCTTCCTGGGTACTGGTTCCAGGGGCAATCCGGCGGCTGTGTGGACATCGGGGGATCCGGGTGATTATGACGTAACGATCACTGCGGG
>JAIRRF010000090.1 GCA_031256115.1 Treponema sp. | reverse complement strand
CCTCCTGCCAATGCGGCCATAGGCCTGGGGGAGGAAGCTCCCGCAGTGGGGGGGCCCAATGTTTTTACCGTTAACTTTGACAACGACGGACTCCTTCTTTCAGCCCAGGACGGGGCAGGAAATGAATCCGGCGGTGCGGGGCAAGTGATTATGAATGTTGCCGTTGACGTGCTAAGCACTACCCCCGGTGACGACGGAGCTCCTGTCAGGCAGGTATTTACTCTGGACCTTGGAGCCGTTGGCGGCTATACACGAAACATGACCCAGTATGCCCAGGAAAGTTCCAACAAAATGGTGGAACAGGATGGTTATCCCATGGGCTATCTGGATAATTTTAAGATTGACCAGAACGGAGTCATTACCGGGGTATTCAGTAACGGCAGCAACAGAGTCCTGGCACAGGTAGCCCTGGCAAGCTTTACCAATCAGGGAGGGCTTGAAAAGGCCGGAGAAAATATGTTTGTTCAATCCACCAATTCCGGGATTGCCAACATTGGACCCGCCCGGGTGGCCGGCAAGGGAAAGATCATCGCCGGTACACTGGAAATGTCCAACGTGGATTTAGCCGATCAATTCGTTGATATGATAGTAACCCAGCGGGGTTTTCAGGCCAATTCACGGACCATACAAACTGCGGATCAGCTTTTGCAAGAGCTCTTGACGCTGAAACGCTAGTAAAAGAGGAGAAGTTATTAGTGGATAGTAATTAGTAATTAGCGATTAGTATTTAATTAAAAATACTAATCGCTATAAACTATCCACTAAAAAACTAATAAGATGATAAAAGTAACCAGGCTGAACGAAAAAGAGTACTACATTAATCCCCATCAGATTGAATCCATCGAGGTACATCCCGACACAACACTGCTGATGCTTTCGGGAAAATATGTAGTTATTCGGGAAAGCGTGGAGGAACTGATTGAACGGATTGTGGAATACCGTAAACAGATTGGGGCCTTTAAGAACGAGGAGTAGGTAATATGGATCTGGGAACCTTAATTGGTTTAGGCGGCTGTTTTGCCATGGTTGCACTCGGCATTATTACCGGCGGTTCCGGTCTTCTGACCTTTGTGGACATTCCTTCGGTGTTGATTGTTGTAATGGGCTCCTGGTTTGGTCTTTTTACTTTTGGCGGCATAGCTAACGCCATTGGGTCCTTTAAAATCATAAGCATGGCCATGAAGGTAACATCCTTTGATACAAAGGGAATTATCGTCAAACTAATGTCCATGTCGGAAAAAGCCCGCCGGGAAGGGCTTCTGGCTCTGGAAGAGGAACTGGAAGATCTGGATGATGAATTTGTAAAGAAGGGTCTGCGGCTGGTAGTGGACGGTACCGATGCGGAAGTAATCCGGACTCTTATGGAAAACGAATTAAGCCAGCTCCAGGGCCGTCATTCGGATAAAATCGGCGTCATTAATATGTGGGCCACCCTGGCGCCGGGGCTTGGAATGTTAGGTACCGTTATCGGTTTAATCGGTATGTTAAAAAACCTGGAAGACAAAAGCGCCCTGGGACCCAATATGGCGGTGGCCCTAATCACAACCTTATACGGATCCATGATGGCCAACCTGATATTGATTCCCATTGCTGGTAAATTAAAAAGTAAGGACGGGGCGGAAACCCTGGTAAAAGAAATGGAAATAGAAGGGGTGCTTTCCATCCAGGCCGGGGATAACCCCCGGATCCTGGCAATGAAACTTCTTTCCTACCTGGACCCGGCGGATCGCAAATCCGTAGAAGCAGAAGTAATGAAGGATTAGGAAATTATTAATGGCAAAGAAGAAGAAGAAGAAAGATGCCGGAGAGCCTAGCGGCGATTGGATTGTTACTTATTCAGACATGGTTACTCTTATGCTTTGCTTCTTTGTGGCCCTCTTTAATCCTGACGATCCTGATCCTCAGACGATTCAGGCCTTGATTTCTGCTTTTAATGCCATCGGAATGGGGGCGCAGACCGGGGGTAATACCATGGCGCCGGGAAAAAGCGCCGATCTGGGCGCTACGGTAATGTCCCTGCCGTCCATGGATCGGGGAAAAAACCTGGGTACTGCCGTTAAGCGTGCTACAAGCGTTTTTGAACCTGAGGTCAAGTCCAATAAAGTAAGAATTACCTTTGAAGAACGGGGGCTTATCATCAGCCTGGCATCGGATCTTTTCTTTGCCCCCGCCAGTGCGGATATCAACTATGAAGACAGCCGGGATATTCTGCTCCGGCTTGGTGCGCTCCTTAATTCTCCGGAGCTGGCGGCCCGGCGTTTTCGTTTCCGTATTGAAGGCCATACGGACAGCGGCGACACGGATCCCGCCATCTGGCCCAGCAACTGGGAACTTTCCACTGCCCGTTCCCTGGCGGTACTCCATTATCTTGCGGATATTGGGGTGGACGAAAACCGTTTCCAGGTTGCAGGTTTTGCAGCTACCATGCCTTTAAGCAGGGACGATACCCCCGAAGGCAGAATGAACAACCGCAGGGTTGATGTCGTGATAATCGACGAAGGCCATCTGTAATAGAATAAACCATCACTTCATTATAAAATAAGTCTATGAACACAGCCTTGGCAAACCTTAAAGAACGGGGATTTTTTTCCCAATGTACCAATACGGAAAGTCTCTCCGCTGCCATGGACGGTGGGCCTGTTACCTTTTATGTGGGCGTCGATCCCACCGGGTCAAGCCTCCATATCGGACACATGGTTCCATTCTTTGCCCTGCGCCATTTAAAGGAAGCCGGGCACAAAGGTATTGTTCTTATCGGCGGCGGAACCGCCCGGATCGGCGACCCTTCGGGAAAAACAGAACTGCGGAAAATCCTGAGTTATGAAACCCTGGATGCCAATGCTGATTCCATATCTGCCCAGTTAAACCGTTTTCTTAGCAATAACCCGAAGGCAAATTCAGGTGTACATATTTTTGCCAACAACAAGGATTGGCTTGCAAACCTGAATTATATCGACTTTCTCAGGGAAATCGGGAGTCACTTTTCGGTAAACCGTATGTTAAGTTTTGAAGCTTACAAACTCAGACTGGAAACGGGTCTTTCATTCCTGGAATTTAATTACCAGCTTTTGCAGAGTTATGACTTTTTGGAACTATACCGTCGCTACGACTGCCTCTTGCAAATTGGAGGTGATGATCAATGGGGGAATATTGTCGCCGGAGCTGATTTGATCCGCCGTATAGAAGGGATGGAAGCCTTTGGAATGACTTTTCCATTGGTAACCACATCGGATGGAAAGAAAATGGGAAAAACTGAAAAAGGAGCGCTTTTTCTGGATCCGGCAATTACAAGCCCTTATGAGTTCTTCCAGTATTGGCGTAATATCCACGATGAAGACATTAAACGTTTTCTTTTGATGTTTACCTTTTGTTGCATTGATGAATGTGAAAAACTATGTGCTGTTGGGAAAAACCCCAACGATGCAAAAGAACGGCTGGCCTGGGAAATTACGTCTCTGATTCACGGCAAAGATGAAGCTGATAAGGCCCTGGCAGGGGCTAAAGCTGCTTTTGGCAGAGGGGGAGACCGAAGTGCCATGCCGTCAGTTGTTTTAAGCCCGGAAAAGTTTGAAGCGGGTTATAATATCCTTGATCTTTTTATTGATGCGGGACTGGCCGGAACAAAAAGCGAAGCCCGCCGTCTGGTAGAACAGGGAGGGGCCTTTGTTGGGAAGACGGAAACTGCGGCTGACACAATCAGCGACATAAAGGCAGTAATTGGCGCAGACGCTTTGAGTGCGTCGGGAGAACTTATTTTAAGGGCAGGGAAAAAACGCTATTGTAGAATTGCGACCTCCATGGCGGCCAAAAGCCATGTTGGAAAGAATAGAAAACGGTTTTGATTTTGCAGATCGTACTATGATAATGCCGATTGTAGAATACTGCAAAATGAACCCTATACCGTAAGAACTCTTGACATAATCCCCCCTATCTGGTGTACCTTTATTAATACCCCACTACATATAGAGGATGAAATGACTATTCAACGCTTTTTTACGGACCCTGCATCGGGGCCCTATAAGGATATTGTCTGGGAAAAACGGCGCAGCGAAATCCGCAATCCGGACGGCAAGATTATTTTTTGTGAAGATACGGTTATTGTCCCCGCCTTCTGGAGCCAGATAGCGGGGGATATCCTGGCCCAGAAGTATTTCCGCAAGACGGGGATCCCATCGGATAAGCTCTATGCCTGGCAGGAATGGGCCGGCCGGACTCCCGGCAGCCGGACTCCCGGTAGCCGGACTCCCGATAGCCCGGCTCTGAACGACCCCGGTCTTGAGCTTCCCGAAGACGGGGCGGAACACGACGCCCGCCAGGTATTTCACCGCCTGGCCTTTACCTGGCTGTCATGGGGCAGGAAAGAAAAAATATTCAGCTCCGGGGAGGATGAAAAAGCTTTCTACGATGAAACCTGCCATATGCTGGCCCATCAAATGGCGGCTCCTAACAGCCCCCAGTGGTTTAACACGGGACTTTATGCCGTGTACGGAATAAACGGCCCGGCCCAGGGCCACTACTATGTGGACCCCGCTACAGGAAAAACCGAAAAATCCGACAGCGCCTACAAACGGCCGCAACC
>JAIRRF010000043.1 GCA_031256115.1 Treponema sp. | reverse complement strand
CCCAATACCCGTCTTAAGGCCCACGGAAAGGCTGTAGGTCTTCCGTCAGATGAGGACATGGGAAACAGTGAAGTGGGTCATAACGCCATGGGTTGCGGCCGGGTATTTAATCAAGGTGCGGCCCTGGTGTCCCAGGCCATTGCAAAGGGATCAATGTTCGAAGGAACGGCCTGGAAAGATATTATTACACAAGTTAACTTAGTTGAAGCCCAAAGAGCTTCAACGCTGCACTTCATAGGCCTTTTTAGCGACGGCAACGTCCACAGCCATCTGGATCATCTTAAAGCCATGATAATCCGTGCAAAACAGGAAGGAGTAAAGCGGGTCCGGATCCACGTCCTCTTTGACGGCAGGGATGTGGGTGAAACCAGCGCCCTGGAATATGTGGATCCCTTTGAGGGTTTTTTGAAAGAACAGTCGGACAGCAATTTTGATGCCAGAATCGGATCCGGCGGGGGCCGGATGTGGATCACCATGGATCGCTATGGGGCGGAATGGGAAATGGTTCACCGGGGCTGGGAAACCCATGTCCACGGCAAAGCCCGGAGTTTTAAATCAACCAGGGAAGCGGTAGAAACATACCGGACGGAAATTCCCGGTATCATCGATCAGGATTTAAAAGAATTTATAATCACCGGAGATGACGGAAAGCCCATTGGTGCCATAGAAGACGGAGACTCGGTGGTATACTTTAACTTCCGGGGGGACCGTTCCCTGGAAATAACAGCTGCCTTTGAAGAAGAGAACTTTGACAAATTTGACCGGGGCAGACGGCCCAAGGTTTGTTATGCGGGGATGATGGAATACGACGGGGACACCCACGTGCCTAAACGTTATCTGGTAAACCCTCCGGCAATTGATCATACCATGGGAGAATACCTGGCCTCATCCGGAGTAAGGACCCTGGCGATTTCGGAAACCCAAAAATACGGCCATGTGACATATTTTTTTAACGGCAACCGGACCGGCAAGTTTGATGAAAAACTGGAAGATTATGAAGAGATTAAAAGTGATGTGGTGCCCTTCGAACAGCGACCCTGGATGAAATGCGCGGACATTGCCGACCGGGTTATCGAAGCTATCCATTCCGGAAACTACGACTTTATCAGATTAAATTTTCCCAACGGCGATATGGTAGGCCACACGGGAATTTATCAGGCAGTGGTTTGTTCCATGGAAGGGATGGATTTACAACTGGGAAGGATCCGTAAAGCGGCAGATGAGTCCGGGGCTGTAATGATAATTACCGCGGATCACGGCAACTCCGACGACATGTACGAACACGACAAAAAAACCGGTGCGGTATCCTTAAAAGCAGACGGGACTCCCAGGGCTAAAACCGCCCATAGCCTTAACCCGGTACCCTGTATTATTTATGATCCCGATTATCAGGGGGAATATGAAAGGGGAACCAATGACAAACACGAAGGGGCTCTAAAGGAAGGATTGGGAATCAGTTCGGTCGCAGCAACCTGCATGGAACTCCTGGGTTTTAAACCACCGGAGGATTATGATCCATCGGTTTTAAAGATGAGGTAAATTATGGTGAAAGATTCCCCTCTTGATAAAACCATAGAGATCATATCAAAACAGGAAGAACTCCTGGTATTTCCCCATTTCAACAGACAAGACGCTTGGGATCTGGGCCATGTTTTTGCAGAAATCATTGCCGGAAAAAAAGTTCCCGCCCCAATCTGTGTCAGGCTTCTTTCCGGGCAGATTGTGTTTCAATGGGCCGGGGATGGAACCAACGCAGACAACGATTACTGGATGATCCGAAAATTCCGTCTGGTCCGGGACATGGATATGAGCAGCCTCCTGAATGTTGCATGGTTTAAAAAAAAGGGAGAGACCCTGGAAAGCAGGGGTCTTGATCCGAATCGTTATGCAGCAGCCGGCGGGGGCTTTCCTATACGGATAAAAGGTTCGGGCTTGTTTGCGGTTGCCGCTGTTTCCGGGCTTCCCCAGGTAGAGGATCATGCCCTTTTGGTAGAGGGGATCGGTAAATATCTTAATGTAACAGGCGTTCCTCAACTGCCAAAAATTACCGGAATATAGATCCAATGCCCATAAGAATACCCAAAGCTCTTCCTGCTTACGAAGTCCTGGGCAATGAAAATGTTTTTGTCATGACCGAAGACAGGGCGGCCCATCAGGATATCCGTCCCCTGGAAGTGGCGATTGTTAACTTAATGCCCACCACGGTGGATACGGAAATCCAGCTTCTCCGGCTTTTGGGAAACACCCCTTTGCAGGTAAACATTACCCTGCTTCGCATGGGAAGCCACGAATCAAAAAATGCTCCCCAGGGGCATCTGGAAAGGTTTTACATTGATGCAGGAAAAGCTTTGGGCCGCCGATTTGACGGACTCATTATTACCGGAGCGCCGGTAGAAACCCTGGATTTTGAAGAAGTAGATTATTGGGACGAACTTATCCGGGTAATTGACTATTCAACAGCAAACGTTTTTTCTACCCTCCATATTTGCTGGGGCGCCCAGGCAGGCCTTTACCGGCGTTATGGAATCGGGAAGATTCCTCTTTCAAAAAAACTCTTCGGTATTTTCCCCCATGGTCTAAGCGACGGGGCCCGGCACACTCCCCTATTCCGGGGTTTTGACGATGAATTCCTTGCTCCCCAATCCCGGCATACCGAAAGCGACTTGGCAGCGATAAAAAACTGTGCGGCCTTAAATATTGTTTCCGAAACGGAAGAAGCCGGACTTTTTATTGCCGCAGCAAGGGACTGCCGGGAAATTTACGTGACCGGGCATTTGGAGTACGATCCCCTGACTTTGGACCGGGAATACCGCCGGGATTTATCAAAGGGGCTTCCCATAGAAATACCCGGGAACTACTATCCAGGTAATGATCCTTCCAGGGAACCCCTGGTCCGCTGGCGGGCCCATGCCCATTTGTTCTTTTCGAATTGGCTTAACTTTGTATACCAGGACACTCCCTACGATTTAGGAGATCTGTAATATGGCAGGATACCGATTTGAAACATTGCAGGTTCATGCGGGTCAGGAAAAACCTGATCCTGCCACGGGCGCCAGGGCGGTTCCTGTTTACCAGACCACTTCCTATGTGTTTCCGTCATCCAAAGTTGCGGCGGATCGTTTTGCCTTAATTGAACCGGGAAATATTTACACGCGGATGATGAACCCCACCTGGGAGGTATTTGAGAAGCGTGTTGCTGCTTTGGAAGGCGGGGCTGCCGCGTTGGCAGTCTCTTCCGGGGCCGCTGCC
>JAIRRF010000035.1 GCA_031256115.1 Treponema sp. | reverse complement strand
TGGCTCTTTTAAGGCGGCAAAGCATAGGCTTTATTTTTCAGGCATACAATCTAATCCCTGTACTTTCGGTAATGGAGAACGTTTCCTTCCCCTTAACTTTGATGGGCCTGGAGAAAAAGGAAATCAAGGAACGCTGCGAAAAACTTATCCATGAGGTGGGCCTTGAAGGAATGGAAAACCGGCGGCCCAAGGAAATGTCCGGCGGCCAGCAACAGCGGGTGGCCATTGCCCGGGCCCTGGTTAAAAAGCCCGCGCTTATTCTGGCCGACGAACCCACGGCGAACCTTGATTCAAAAATTGGCCGGGAAATTCTGGAACTGATGCTGGCCCTGAACAGGTCCGGGAAAACTACCTTCATTTTCTCTACCCATGATCAGATGGTCATGGAGTATGCCCACAGGCTTGTGCGCCTCCGTGACGGTCATATCGAGAGCGATGAAACGAAGGAGTTGAAATAATGACCCTATTCGGAATTTGGGAAATGAAAAAAATGGCCCTCCGCAACCTGGCCCGGCACAAGGTAAAAACGATCCTAACCTCGGCAGCAATTATGGTAAGTGTTGCGGTATATATCTTTCTGAACAGTTTTCTGGGCGGTATGGCAATTGAGTCCCGGCGGAATATTGTTAATTACGAAACAGGCGCTGCCAAGCTGCAAACCAAACTTTACTTTGAAAAAAAAGATGAACTTCCCGGCTACGAAAACTTTACCGGCTGGGAAAATTACCGGGAAGCGTTGGACCTGAAAGGTTACCATAGCGCCCCCCGCTATACTTTTTCCGGTACTTTGTTCTCCGTATCAGGTTCGGCGCCCATTATGTTTTTTGCAGTTAATCCCGCCGCCGAAACGGAAGTTCTGCGCTATGTTCCCTACGTTGATTTTGGGCGTTATGTGCAGAATGGTAAATTCGAGATTGCCCTGGGAACGGTGGCTGCGGAAAAACTTAAAGTAGGTATTCCAACCCGGCCCCATCGGCTGGAACTTGAAGATTTGATAGCTTCCGTTACGGCGAACAGTACCGATGGGGACTTCATCCGCTCCCTTTATGATACAGCATCGGCAAAACGCAAGGATCCTTTTTCACCGGACGAAAAAATTGCGGCAGACAGTGAACGTATGGTTCTAAGGAAGAATGTATCCAGGGCGGATATTGACCGTTATTGGAACCTGACAGCCGCCTCGGGCCGCAACGATGTACGGATCAACACAGTGATCGACATAAAAGCCGTACCGGAAACAATCCGGGCCGAAAAATGGGAAGGGGAGCTGATGCCTGCCCTGAACAGCGGGGATAAACCATTGATAGAAGCGGCCTACGAATATACAGATTTTATGGACGTATATCTTCTGGTTGAGGAAGACAGCAGACAGCTTGATCGTGTCCTTGCCGCCATGATTCGTGCGGGTTATTCCGGGGCTGTGCGTCATGTGAACCAGTTGATTGACGCCGTAGTTGTCGGCGTAATTAATTCTCCGGACCCTGTCCCCAACGGGAACACTGCCTATATCCCCCTGGATGTTTTACAGGATGAATCCGGCATGATGCTTGAAGGTGCTGTTACTGAACTTTTGATCAGAAAGAAAGATGCAAGCGATTCGCAGCTTCCGGGAAAAACTGAAAGCGCCGAAACAATCACCGCAGCGCTTCAGCAGGGACTTGCAGCGAAAGGACTGGCCCTGCCGGAGGAACTTGCCGTGTACATTTGGCAGGACTATATGAAGGATTATTTAGGTTATGAAGCAATTCAGACCGGAGCGCCGCAGGTATTCGCTTTCCTGCTGCTCATACTTTCCTTCCTGGGAATCTCCAACACTATCCTGTTGGCAATACTGGAACGGACAAGAGAAATCGGCATGATGCGGGCTTTGGGCATGACGGACAAACAGATGATTATTACTTATATGCTGGAAGCCGGTTTTTTGGGATTCATCGGATCAATATTGGGAATCATTTTGGGCTGCATCATCAATTATCCTGTGGTCAAGTACGGCTTTGACTTCAGCGCAATGGCGGAGACATTAAGCCAGGGAATAGGATTTCGTACCACAGGTAATTTTCGCAGTGTATGGAATGTGCCGGTCATCATCGGCACAGGTATAACGGCAACATTGCTTGCATCGTTTATGGCATTTTTTCCAACTCGCAAGGCGGTAAAGATGCCCATCACCAATAGCTTAAGGTATGAATGACCTTTCTGAAAGAGGATTTATGGCAAAAGGCGGTACAGGAACCTTAATTAAAATTGCCTACCGGAATATCTGGCGGAACAAGCGGCGGACTTTTTTCTGCATTACCGCAGTGGGTATAGCGGTGTTCTTTATCGTTATTTATTCGTCCCTGATCAACGGCATGACCAGAAGTATCCATGAAACAGTACAGGTATACGAGTTGGGGCATGTCAAAGTGGTTTCGGCACAGTACGAGGCGGACAGCGAATATATGCCTGTGCAGTATCCGGTTGCGGACGGAGCAAACTGGAATGATACGGCTTCTGCAATCAAAGGAATTTCCGGTGTCCGCGCGGTTTTTCCGCGGATTACCTCATTCGCAGCATTGCAGGAAAATACAATTAAGCACGCTGTATTATTCGGAATAAAAATATCCGATGAAATGGCGGCGAATCATTTTAATTTAACCGATCGCAATGACGGACTTATGGAAGGCCGTTGGCCGGCGCCCGGGGCCAACGAGTGCGCCGTCGGACGTGTCTTTTCCCGTAAATCAGGTTTGTCAATCGGAGACCGGATTCCCTTAAAAACCGTGTCTGCCCAATTTTCGGATAAAATCTGGAGTCCGGAAATTACCGGCATCTTTAACTTCGATTATATCAAGATGGACGAGCAGTATATCGTCACAGACTTTGAACGGCT
>JAIRRF010000024.1 GCA_031256115.1 Treponema sp. | reverse complement strand
CAAACCCATTTGGAGCAAATATCGACAAATAAAGAGTTTAGAGAAATTGTCACTTTTCTTAATGCAATACAATATATGCATCTGGTACCACAGTTGCTAAAATTTCCTGAAGCCTTTTCCGGTCCTGATTTGCCTGAGGACCCTTTTGGAAAAGGTTTTTTAAGAACTGTCGCTAAAACATCACCTGATACACGTAATTACCGCTTGTTAAAAATACAAAGGATATTGCAAGCAGCTGTTCCGCAATTAATGGGCCTAAAATATATTGAAGATTTTGGCCAACCACATCTTGAAGTAACCTATAAACACTGGAGACCAAGCGGAGCAAAGCAAACAGAAACACAGCTTTCTGATGGAACATTGCGGCTTATAGGATTACTTTGGACTTTAATTGGCGGTAAAGGAATATTATTGCTTGAAGAACCGGAATTATCGCTTCATACTGCAATAGTTGAACAGCTACCGGAATTATTTTATTCTGTTTTACGTTCAAAGAAAAGACAAGTAATTATTACTACTCACAGTGCAGAACTCTTATCCCATAAAGGTATTTCGCTTTCAGAAATTCTTCTGCTTCAAACTGAAAATGAAGGAACAAAAGCTTATCTTGCCAAAGAACGTAAAGAGATACAAACGCTCCTGGAAAATGGTCTGACACCGGCAGAGGTTGTCTTGCCGTATACTAAGCCAGATATGAGGCAGGGGCTGCTTTTCGAATGATTTATTGTACTTCGGTTTATGAAGATGAAATCACCCATCAGGTTATGTTAAGGATTTATAACCTGTTTCATGATTATTTTTCTGAAGAAAAACCTATACTTTGCAATGGTTTTGGAAAAATCAAAAAACGGATTAATGCGTACAACCATGCCGCAAAACACGGATACTACTTCATCATTACTGACCTTGACGACAAATATATATGCGCCCCATCTTTGGTTAAAGATTGGCTGCCAAACAAGCTAAATAAACAATTTCTGTTTCGGGTTGCAGTACATGAAATAGAATCATGGCTGCTGGCGGACAGAGAAAACTTTGCATCTTTTTTTTCAATAAATAAAAATTTAATCCCTTTAAAACCAGATGATGAAATTGATCCAAAGAGTATCGTCATATCATTGGCAAAAAGATCAAAAAAAAGAAATATACGTGAGGCCCTCATTCCAATTGATAGTTATGCAAGTATCGGTCCCGGATATAATACCCAATTTCTTGGTTATATCAGGAATATCTGGAATATTAATTCTGCCCGTAGAAATTCACCAAGCCTGGACAAAACAATAAAATCATTGGAGAAACTTGTTTACTCCAAAAGAGAACAAGGAAACGGAGAATGAATAATTTGAAAAAACTGTTTGATGAAACCCATGAATACGGCAAAGGAGATTACCGGCGTACTGTCTGGTATAGTAATGGAAGATATAATGGATAAAAACACCTTAATTAATGAAATAATCAATTACGTAAAAACTTCAGAGGGTAATTTTATCGGTGAAAATACTGCAATAAGGCCTGACATCATTGGACTAAAACTATTTGATGATCCGCTTGTTGGCTTCGCGGATGCAAATGATCCTTGTTTTAAAGAATTAAAAAATGACGGGATTATTGGCAGCAATTTTATGCTTCCGGAAGAATGGAATGAAAAGGCAATAACCGTTATTTCAATGTTTTTTCCTTTCACAGAGAAGATAAGGAATGCCAATAAAGAAAATATGGATTGGCCTTCACCGGAATGGCTCCATGGAAGAATAGAAGGCCAGGCATTTATCAGCAGAACCTGTAACTATTTAAAAGAATATCTGGAAAATGCCGGATACAAAACAATTTTTCCTGGCGGCGATAGCAGATTCTCACAAAAAAGCCCGATGGAAACAGATGTAAATGACGAAAGATATTTTACCAGTAACTGGTCGGAACGGCATGTTGCTTATATCTCCGGATTAGGTACGTTTGGGCTGTCAAAGGGCTTAATTACGGCAAAAGGAACTGCCGGACGTTTGGGAAGCCTGATAACTGAAGTTTATTTTGAACCGGATAAAAGAAAATATAAAAAAATATATGAATATTGCAGCTTATGCGGAAAATGTGCAGGGAATTGTCCTTCCCGGGCAATAACAACGGAACATGGCAAATTGCATGTAAAATGCAATATCTTTTTGGAAACTGTAAAAGAAAAGCATAATCCCCGGTATGGATGCGGAAAATGCCAGGTTAATGTGCCTTGTGAACATGGAATACCATTCTTAGTTTAAAGGATTCGTTTCTTTTATAGTCTATTTTTCCCCTCCTTACGCTTCCGGACGCTGCATTTTTAGGTGTATATTGCGACAGGTTTTTTTTATTTTCAGGTATTAAAAATACAAACAGTAATTATTAAATTAAAAAAAAGGAATCCTCGATGAAATTAAAATTTAAACTGAGTATTTTAATGATTACAATCATGGCATTTGTGATAACCGGGATTTCAGTATTATTACTGCGTCGGGCCTCCGGCATAAGTATTAATCTTAGTCTTCAGGGTATAGAGAATCTGACTGTACAGCGGACCGAATACTGGAAGGGCCGGGAAGAAGGTCATTTGCGGGTACTCCAAACACTGGCCAATATGATGTCAAATTATAAAGCTATACCATTGGATGAAAGACGGGATCGGTTTAACAATATACTGCTTGAAACGGTTATGCATGAACCTATTATGATTGATGTCTATTCGATATGGAAACCCGGTGCCCTTGACGGCCAGGATAACCGTTATATAGGCAGGACAGGGGCATGCCCCGTCACAGGGCAGTATGCCATGACCTATACCAAGGAATCAGGCGAAATACAGCCACAAACCGCCGTCGATGATATAGAGGATACCATGGCCTGGTTTAAGGGCCCAAGCTCAAAGAAAAACAGGGTAGAACACCCTATTAGCAAAACAATAAACGGGAAAAATATCTATTTAATAAGAATGATGGTTCCAATAGTTGATCCCGATACCCGGGAAGTGGTAGGCGGAGTGGGCTGCCTTTTAACTATCGATACATTACAAAGCGTACTAAGTAAAACCGTTGATGAGAACGAAGAGATTTCTGCGATGGCGATTTATTCCGGAAACGGATTTATTTTGGCACATTTCCTTCCGGAACGGACAGGCAGGATGCTGAGTGATGTTGATGTGGAATATGGCGAAAATTTATCGGAGGCAAATCAAGCAGTGTTGGAAGGAAAGCATTATCAAACTACCGTATATGATCCAGGCATGAAATCAAACCTGGAGATCATCATGGCGCCTTTCCAAATAGGGAATTCTGATACGACATGGACAATAATGATTGGTACCATGGAATCCCACTTTTTAGCTGAAGTAAGGACCATGACCAATTTTACCGTCATTTTGGGGGGATTGGCAATACTGGTAGCGGCAATAATTGTTATCATTATTCTTAATCAGGTTACACGGCCAATCGTTAAGGTAACAAAGACTTTGAGGGATATTTCCGAAGGCGAAGGTGATCTGACCATGGCCATTCCGGAAAAAGGCAATGACGAGATTGCCGATCTGGCCAGATTTTTCAACAAGACCCAGGAAAAAATAAGAAACCTGATCATCATCATCAAAAATCAGGCTGCCGCTCTCTTTTCTACCGGCAATGAACTTGCCAGCAGCATGATCGAAACCGCAACGGCAATTAATCAGATCACCGCCAACATTCAAAGTATTAACGGCCGGGTTATCAATCAAAGCGCTTCTGTTACCGAAACCAATGCTACCATGGAACAGATTACCATCAATATTGACAAGCTTAACAGGCATGTGGAACAGCAGACTTCCAGCGTAACCCAGTCTTCGTCGGCCATTGAACAAATGCTGGCCAATATCCAGTCGGTAACCCATACTCTTGTAAACAACACTGACAATGTGAACGAATTGATGGACGCTTCCATTGCGGGCCGCAGCAGCCTGGAGGAAGTAGCGGAAGATATTAAGGAAATAGCCCGTGATTCCGAGGGCTTATTGGAAATTAACCTGGTTATGGAGAATATTGCCAGCCAGACAAATCTATTGAGCATGAATGCCGCCATAGAAGCAGCCCACGCCGGGGAAGCGGGGAAAGGTTTTGCCGTAGTAGCGGACGAGATCCGAAAATTGGCGGAGAATTCCGGTGAACAGTCGAAGACAATCAGTACTGTATTAAAAAAGATAAAGGATTCTATTGATAAAATAACTCACTCCACGGAAAACGTGATCCACAAATTCGAAGCCATTGACAACAGAGTAAAAACTGTGGCGGATCAGGAGGAAAATATCCGGAATGCCATGGAAGAACAGGGCAAAGGAAGCAAACTGATTCTGGATGCCGTCAGCCAGCTTAATGATATCACACAGCAGGTAAAAAACGGATCGGAGGAGATGCTGGAGGGATCCAAAGAAGTAATTCAGGAGAGCAAAAACCTTGAACTGGCAGCCCAGGAAATTACCAACGGAATGCATGAAATGGCTTCCAGGGCAGATCAGATAAGTGCAACAGTCAGCCAGGTCAACCAAATAAGCAGTAAAAACACGGAAAACATCGATCTTCTGGTTAAGGAAGTCTCCCGGTTTAAAGTTGAATTGTAAGACATATATAGTCAATTAATTAATTGACTATTTCCGATTGTAATTGTTTATTGTACAAGGAATTATGCAATTCCCTGTACAATAAACTAAATTAATGGAGTATACAAAGGATACCATCTGATTTATCCTACTTACCATGAAAGGTGATTTTTCGGATGATCTCAACGGACCCCAGCTTGAGGCCGTTCGAACCCTCGAAGGGCCTCTCCTGATTATCGCCGGGGCAGGTTCCGGCAAAACCAGGGTAATCACCTATCGTATTGCCGAAATGCTCAAATCCGGCATCCCCCAATATGCGATCCTTGCCTTAACCTTCACCAATAAGGCAGCCAGAGAAATGGAAAACAGGGTTAAGGAACTTACGGGAAAAAAACTCCAAAGCTTAACGGTAAGTACCTTCCATGCCTTTGGGGTTAAAATTCTTCGGGAAGAAATAGAAGTATTGGGATACAGGAAAAATTTTTCTATCTACGATGAAACTGACCGGACGGAACTAATCAAAGAAACCCTGCAGGAATGCAGGATGGGCAGCGATGCGAATCTCTATAATCTGGGCCAGCTTTTTTCTAATATAAAAACAGGCCGTTTTACCTGGCGGAATGCACCGGGTATTGCAGGAACTGCGGGGCAAATGCAGGAAGCCGTAAATTTTGAACGGGTGTACAAAGAATACCAGCACAGCCTGAAGGTGTTTAATGCCTTGGATTTTGACGACCTTTTGGTTCTTCCCATTACCATTTTTAATGAATACCCGGAAATCCTGGAAAAATACCGCAGCCGTTACCGTTATATTATGGTGGATGAGTTCCAGGACACAAGTCTTATACAATACCGGCTGCTGCGGCTCCTGGCTCTTGGTCAGAGAGATAAGCGGCAGCTTGACAGGGGAGACAGGCCACCGAATGTCTGCGTTGTGGGGGACGATGATCAATCCATTTACTCCTGGCGGGGAGCAAACTACGAAAATCTTGTTATGTTTGAAAAGGATTTTCCCGGAGCAAAAGAAATCAAACTGGAACAAAACTACCGTTCTACCACCACGATCCTTGAAGCGGCCAACGGAGTTATTTCGCACAACACAAACCGCAAGGAAAAGACCCTCTGGTCAGGGAACACGGGGGGTAAAGCTGTGGAAGCACATTATCCGGAAGACGAAAACGATGAGGGGGATTTTATAGCAAATAAAATCCGGGAGCATATGCTGAACGAAGGTCTTGATTACGATGCCTTTGGGGTGCTGTTAAGAACCAATTCACTTACCCGGACTATAGAAGCAGCGTTTCTGGAATCGAATATTCCCTATAAAGTATCCGGAGGACAAAGCTTTTTTCAACGTAAAGAAATCAAAGATATTCTTTCGTACCTCCGGGTTATTGCCAATACCAACGACGACATTAATCTTTTGAGGATCATCAATACTCCCCGGCGGGGTATTGGCAAGGGCGCCGTTCAAACCATATCGGAGCTGGCACGGCGTAACAAAACCTGTCTCTGGGATGCCATGATAAGATTATGTCATGGTCCGGCAGAGTTTTCTTTGGGAGGTTCATCAACGGAATCTCCCCTGTCCCAAAAAACAAAAGCGGAAATCGAAACTTTTATGGATCTGATTAAAGGCTTTCGGGATCAGATTCTGACAAGGAACAGGCAGGGTAATTTGGCTGAACAGGTGCGGAATTTGACGGACAAAATAAATTACTGGCCTTACCTGATTGCCGAATTCAGTAAAAATGAAAAAATAGCCCGCTGGCGTTTTGCTAATATTGAATATCTTATTCAATCCATCGAGACCTGGGAGAAAGACCCGGACAACTTTGATATAGGCCTCTATGCCTGGCTAAACCGGGTAAGCCTTATCACTTCCAACGATGACCGGGAAGATAATAAGGGCAAGGTAAACCTCTCGACCATCCATGCAGCCAAGGGTTTGGAATTTCCCGTGGTATTCATTGCCGGAGCGGAGG
>JAIRRF010000312.1 GCA_031256115.1 Treponema sp. | reverse complement strand
ATCCGGAGGAACTTAACAAAATACTGCTGGATTCGGCGGAAGAACTTTGCCGTAAAAGCGGTATCCGGGGTTTGCATTTTCTTTTTACCGATCCTGTCTGGGCGGCCTCCCTGCCAGACTCTCCGGCAGAACAATCCTACAGCGGGTGGAAACATTGCGGTTTTACCTGGGAAAACACCTTCGCCAATTTTGAGGATTACCTGACCGGATTCAACAAAAACCAGCGGAAAAATATCCGGAAGGAATACCGCCGTCACGAAGAGCAGGGAATCGAATTGTTCATTACCGAAGGAAAGGACGCGGACAAGCTGTATTATAATCTTATCTTTGATCTTTATTCCCGGACCAATGACAAGTTTTTACCATGGGATGCCCGCTGGGTAAATAAGGATTTTTTCGGACTTATAGAACAGCATTTCCGCCATCGGACTGTTTTTTCCGAAGCCCGCAGGAATACCGTTGAATCCCCTCCGGATATCCTGGCTCTGGCAATGATGTTCCGGAAAGGAGACTGTCTATGGGGCCGATATTGGGGGACACAGGAGGATATAAAGGATCTGCATTTTGCGGCCTGCTATTATGCTCCCATGGAATATTGCATTGGGCAGGGAATTCGTTTTTTTGATCCCGGCCTGGGTTCACCCCATAAGATCCGCCGGGGTTTCCGGGCGGACTTTAGCCGCAGCTACCACACATTCTTCGATCCTGTCTTACAGAATCTGTTTAAAATAAATATTGACGCGGTTAATCAATATGAAGAAGATGCAATTGCAGAATTAAATGTTGGCCTGCCCTATAAAAAAGGAACCTAAAACCCCTAATTTACAAACTCCTAGCATTTTGTTGGTATTGGCTGTAAACATTGGAGCCCAGAGCAGCATGCCTGATACTTTTGTCAGGATTAACGGCGGGAACTTTACTGTGGCTTCCGGCTGGTTCGACTCTGAGCGAATACAGTGAACAGATAAGTTAAGTCCCCATAATTAACAGTTTATGCCCCTATAGAACATTCTATGGCAAAAGATATTCGTTTAGTTTGCTGAATACCTCTCCCATATTCAGAGGTTTCCCCAGATGACCGTTCATGCCCGCTTTGGCGCAGTTTTCAATGTCTTCAAGGAAAACGTTGGCGGTCATGGCAATAATGGGGATTTGTCTGTGTAAAGCGGAGCTGTGTTCTTCCTCGAAAGCCCTGATGCGCCGGGCAGCCTCAAGCCCATCCATTTCCGGCATCTGCATATCCATGAAGATCATCCGGTAGCGTTCAGGATTATGGATAAACATCTGTACCGCTTCGGCGCCGTTTACGGCGCATTCGATTTCAAGCTCGGTTGGTTCCAGCAGGGCAATAATAATTTCCCTGTTAATTTCCACATCTTCCGCAATAAGTATACGATAACCTTTATATGACTGTATTTCCTCTGAATCCTTTCCGGGTTTGTGAATAATTCCCATGCCCAGACATTCGCTTATAAGATCGGCTATGTCTGAAGGGAAAAGAGGTTTTTGCAGGAATTTGTATACCCCGGCTGCATTGGCTTCCTTCTCAAGGGAACTCCAATCCGTTGATGATGTCATGATCACCACCACCGATTTATCTGAATGAGATTCTCCGGAACTCTCAGCCGGGCCTGGCAGGTCAAGGGTTCCCCCCTTGATACGGCCGGAAAGCTCAATACCGTTCATGCCCGGCATTATCCAATCCACAAAATAAATGTCGTACATCCCATTCTTTTTGATGAGGGAAAGGGCCTCGCCGCCGTCCAGGGCAGTGTCGCACATAAAACCAAGCCTGGAGGCAATATCCGAAAAATATTCCAGGACATCCTGTTCGTCATCCACCACCAGGGTACGAACCATATCCCTGCTAATGCCGGGCTTCAGGAGGCCTTCTTTTACGCCAATTCCTTTTTTGAGCTTAACGGTAAAGATAAATGCCGATCCATTGCCAAGTTCAGACTCTATCCAAATCCTTCCGTTCATCATCTCAACAATGCGTTTTGAAATGGCAAGACCAAGGCCTGTACCGCCGAATTTACGGGATGTACTGCTTTCTGCCTGCTGAAAGGAAGTAAAGAGCTTCAACTGCTGTTCGGGGCTGATGCCTATTCCTGAGTCCTTTACCATAACCCTGAGGGAAACCATCGTCTGATCATTTGAAGTGGAAAGGCTGTCTTCCATGGAAGCCTCCATCAGTATGGTTCCCTTCTCCGGTGTAAATTTTACGGCATTGCTCAATAAATTTGCGATAACCTGGGACAGCCGTTGATCGTCCCCGATTAGGAACGACGGAATATTTCTGTCTATGTGTACAGTAAAGTTTTGTTTCTTTTCATCTACTTTGAAAGCGATAACACCTGCCACTTTATGGAGCATCTTTTCAAAATTAAATTCTGCCGGGGCAAGTTCCAGCTTGCCCGCCTCGATCTTGGACATATCAAGGATATCGTTTATTACTCCCAATAGATGGGTGGATGCTTCTTCTATTTTGCCAAAGGCATAATCTTTCCGTGTAATATCCCGGGCGCCCTTTCCGATTGAGGTCATACCGATGATGGCGTTCATGGGAGTCCGCATCTCGTGGCTCATGTTGGAAAGGAATTCGCTTTTTGCCATGTTCGCTTCCTGTGCCATGTGCAGCATACGGGCGGACTCGGCGTTCAGGTCGTTCATATCGTCCATCATCTTGTTCAGATTTGCTTCCATCTTTCCGAATTCATCGTATTCGGTAATCACAATGCGTGTGGAAAGATCACCCGAAGCGGCCAGGGCAGCTACATTGTTAACCTTGTTCGCCACATGACGGAGTCGGCTTGCCACGTAGAAAATAAAAATAATCGCCAAAACAAGGCCGACAAAGGGCACCAGGGCCATTGTCAGGACAGACTCTAACCTGGACGTTGTTATTTCCTCCTTGTCGATGAATACTGCCAGAATCCATTGGGTATCGGGAATTGTTTTGAAAAACACCGTCTCTTTGGCCCCGTTTAGTACCGTATTTGCAATCCCCTCCCGTTCTTGGAGTATGGTGGAACCCAAAGCCGCAAGATGCGGGTCTTCGCTGTTTTGGATATAATCCGAAATGCTCTTGCTGCCGTCAAAGTATGAAATAAATTCGCCCTGGGGCCCAATAAGGCAGGCTTTTCCGGTCTCTCCTACCGATACATTTTCTATGATTTTCCTGATATATATAAAATCCATGTCTGCGGTAGCAACACCGGTGAACATGTTTTCTTTGTTGAAAACGGGGACGGAAGCGGTGATCATATCCGCATCGGCCAGGGGATCATAATATACTCCCGACCAGACCGGGGCGCCCCCGGATGAACGGCCGTTTTCATACCATTCGGTATAAATATATTCCACGGTATCAGCGTAATTTGAATCGTTGTAAAAAACACCGTCTTGTAAAAAGACATAGTAATTAAAGTAGCGCTGGTAATCATGGAAGGTATAAGGATCATACCAGAGTCCTGAGGCCATAGTATTACCGCTCAGGACAATAACCCGTTCAATAAATTTGATGCTTTCAGGGCTTTCCAGGGCCGCTTTTTCACTTTTTTCAGCAAAAGCCGCCACTATGCGGGCCACATCGGCGCATTTTAACAGCTCGAGTTGTATCTCATAGGTAGCCACATTCATGCTTTCCCGCATGGAGTCGTTAATCCGCTCCTTGATCTGTCTGTCCATGGAATAGAAAGAAATAATAATAAAGAGAATAATCGAAACGCCCAAAGTAGGAACAACAGACAAGATGATACGGGAAGCGATGCTTTTATACTTCATGGTAAAACTGTAAGAAAATGACAGGCTAATTTTTTAATATAAATAACATCCATTACAATAATGATATAAGAAAAATAAGGATTGTTCAACTGTCATTACCATCTTGGTGTCTACAAAAGTAGACAGTTTTTGGGTTTTTAATATGGGAACTTCTTTCTCATTTGCCTGCCCGCAATGCCTTGACGATGACCCGGACATGGAATAAGGTGGGGTATGGAGTGTAAAAAGATGGGATTAGTTCGAACATCAATCACTTTGAAAAACGTCGCCGATGCAATTAAGGCAGAAGCGGGACTAATCCAGGAACCAGAAATCCGGCAAACTACCATAGATGCTTTGGTAGACACCGGCGCATGGACATTAGTCATCAACGAAGCAGTCCGCAAACAGCTTGGAGTTGGAATAACAAGAACTGATACCGGGACCCTTGCAGACGGAACAGCCTCAAAGTATAACATAGTCGGCCCGCTGGAAGTTCGCTGGAAAAACCGAAGCGCCATATGCGAAGCACTCGTATTACCGGATGCCGAAGAAGTTTTGCTCGGCGCAATCCCTCTTGAAGCAATGGACTTAATGGTCAATCCCACCAAACAGGAAGTAGCCGGCGTACACGGTGATCAAGTAATACATTGTGTTAAAAATATATACTTGGCTCCGTCAGAAAATGCCGCAAATGGCAGCCAGCCTGATCAGGTTCATTAATAATAAAGCATTTAAACGAGCAGGTTAATCCTGTTCCCCAGGTCCGGATTGGTGATCTGAACGCTATTCTGCAGCTTTATCCGGTCTTGGTTTTGCTGCATGTTCTGGCCGGCATTGGTTTGTTCAACCGCCCTGATCGCCGATCCCTGTCCATTTTGCATGGGGCCGGATGTTCCTTCTATACATGTACCACACATACTATAAATATACAGCTTTTTTAATATTATGACAAAGGATATTTTCGATTCATTATTTTTTTTATTATATTATTAAAAAGATACATGGCAATTGGCTTTACCTATAAAGACATCCTGCACAAGATTGTGGTTAGATTCGCTCCTGCGACCTTGCCCGGAGCGAAAAAGCCCTATGTGCTTCGGCCTGCCCGCCGACCGGTGCTGGACATTCACGCCCTCGCAGGTAAGGCTGAAATATTTAACATTCATACCGCCCCTAAGGTTATTGAGGAAGGCCTGTCCACAGCCATAGAGCTGATTTTCTACCACCTTGCCGACGGTTATACCATAAAGACGCCTCTGGGTACTCTGAATGTTTATGTCGGCGGGGAATATGACGGCACCGAGACCTGCCTTCCTGGCGGAGTATCCCCCAAAGTCCATTTCCAGGCCAGTGAAGAACTTAATGCATATCTGGTTGACCGTGCGGAGATTCTCTTTGACGGTTTTGCATCGAATGAAGGCTGTATCGGGACAGTCTGGGATGAAACTACAGGCCGGGAAAATGAAGTAATGAGCATCGGCGGCATGATTACCATACATGGTCAGGGCATCAAAATTAAAGCGGATGAAGTACACCAGGACAAAGCCGGGCTTTATTTTACGCCGGTAGATGGCAATCCTGTTAAAGCCCGGCAAATCGCCGTCAACGAGCCCAGAACCCTAAAAGTATTGGTTCCCCCGGATTTGCCTGAAGGGAAAGTATACCGGATTGAGCTTATGACACAAGCTGTGGTCAAAGGACATAGTCAATTACATAAGGATTTAAGGTATGTCCAGTCCGAGTTTTTCATTACAGCCCAGAAAGCAACTTTCCCTTAGGCTGCGGGAGGGTCTTCCCTTAAGCTAAGGGAGGGTCCTCCCCCAGGTTACAGGAAGGTCTTCCCCCAGACTGCGGGAGGATCAATAGCTGAAGCTCTCAATAAGACCTGGAATAAGATACTGCCTTACCTGATAATCGGTATAATGGATAATGTATGCAGCTTCTGATAAAAAACAGCTTGATTCTGCAAGATAATGATACTTTTAGAAAAGGACAACTTGGCATTGATCAGGGTAAAATTGCAGCCCTCTGGTACGATGAGCCTCCCTCCTTAACCACCGGTGTTGAATTGATTGATGCGGAAGGCTGCCTGTTAAGTTCGGGTTTTATCGACACTCATAATCATGGGGGAAACGGTTTTGGATATGATTCGGGGTCTACAGGTACAGAGTATGATACGGGATGGGGAAAACTGCAAGAATGGCTATCCGGTTCCGGCGTTACTTCGATTCTGCCTACACTGGAATCTTCTCCCTATCAAAAGATGCTGAATTTTATTGAACGAAACCTGGCACTGTCGGAAAAAAACAATTCCAATAGTGTGGAAATTGTCGGAGTCCATCTGGAAGGCCCCTATTTTAACAAAAGCAGAAAAGGCATGCATCAGGAACAATATATCCGCCCCGCGAATAAAATCGAAATTAAGCGGATCCTGGATAAATCCGCCGGGCTTGTAAAAGTATGGACCCTGGCTCCCGAGATCAAAGAAAACATGTCTTTTATAGAAACTCTTACCGCTGCAGGTGTTTCTGTTTCAATTGGGCATACCGAGGCGGATTATGATACCGCCATGAAAGCTTTTTCCGCCGGAGCAAACCGTGTTACCCATACCTTTAATACTATGCCGTCTTTAAACCAGCGATATAAGGGAATCATTACCGCCGCCTGGCAGCATGGCGCTATTATGGAACTAATTGCCGACGGCCGCCATGTAAGCCCCACCATCATTAAAATGTTTGTTTCTGCAACAGACCCCGGCAAAGTTGTCCTTGTCTCGGACAATAACGTTTGTTCCGGCCTTCCTGAAGGCAGTTACATGGTTCATAACCGTCCCCTGATTGTTGTCCGGGGCTGTCTTGAAACCGAAACGGGCGTACTGGCGGGAACCAATGTGGGCTTAAACCAATGTGCCTTTAATCTTACCCGTTATGGTTTTTCCGCAGGAACCGCTTTAAAAATGGCCTCTGAAAATCCGGCCCGTTCCATAGGAATCTTTGACCGAAAGGGAAGCATTGCCCCCGGCAAGGACGCGGATCTGGTAATATTGGACAATCAATTTAATGTGTTGCTTACCATAAAAGGAGGCCGGATTGTGTACCGTAAAAACATGCGGTAATGCATCATCTACCAATACTATACGACCGGTTCCTCTGCCAATGCCCCTCGCCATAGGGGTGTTCTTGACAACGCTGTTTTGCCAGGGGAAATGAAGAAATTTTTACCACTAACCACACGAACCATCACGAACAATTTTAATTGATGAGTTTCCTGGATTTTTCTCTCGCAAAGATGCCAAGCCGCAAAGAAGATGAGGAAGTATGGCTTGGCGTTCTTCGTGATCTTTAAGTCTCGTCTCCGCGAGAATCTATTCAGAATTATTCCGACAGTATCTGCGTTGATTGGTATACAAAGTCAGGAAATAATAATCATATATGCAGTTATCATATACCTATTGGGAAGTAAAAGAAGGCGGATATATCGGTTTTCTAAACCAATATCCGGATTATATGACGCAAGGGGACAGCATAGGCGAATTGGAAGAAATGCTTGTTTCACTGTATGGCGACATTATGGAGTTTGATGATATTCATCCTGCCGCGCCTGTTCATACAGGTCAAGTCGCCATTCCGGTATAGCAATAGTTAAAAACAGATAAGGAATATCAGGCACCTTAACCGGTGATGAGAGTACCTTATGTGAGCATAAACCGCATAGGGGCAGAGCCATACCGGGGGCGCATGGCATGCATAGAAAAATGCGATGCCAAAGCGTCCGTAGAAAATTGCCATGACCATCTAGTATCGTGTCACAAACTAAACTGTGGATAAAGCCTATTTGGTACAACCTCCGAATCAATTAAAGAACCACCCAATTTATGCATTTAGAGGCTTCATTTTTCATTAGATCTGTAAAGGTCATATCCACTATTATAACAGTGACACGATACTAGCCGCCGGTATGGCTTTGCCCCTATGCGGTTTTCCCCCTACGCTTTTCCCGCAACAACCGAAGCATCGGCGCCTGTAAAGGTCTTGCCGTAAATATGTTCAAAGAGAAAACGCATATCTTCCGGGGCCATGTCTATAAAACGGCAGCCAAAGTAACCCCTGGTATTGTCCTTATAATGCCTTACTATTTTGGCAATGGTCCGAATATTCCGGTTTGGAGCGGAAAGATGAACCACCAGTTCACTGTTCGGAACGAGAGTACCGGAGAGCGGTGAATGAGGATAGCTAAATAGCAGCCCCGATGCGGAAATATCAATAATCTTCCCTTCAAAGGGTCCGTTTTTTATCCGCCCTGAATTAAAATAACCGGTTTCTTTCAGGCTATATGCGAACACTTTTGCGTATTGATAAACAGTTTCAACCAGATTATAGTCGAAGGGCAGTTTTCCATTCTGGTTTATCCAGATTCGGATATACCCAATTACATATTCATGAAATAAAATCGGCGCCCAGACATCGGAAAAATAGCCGGCTTCAACTTTTTGTTTGACAAACCGGCTAATCGTGGATTCGGTATACATGCAGTCCACGCCTGTTTTTTCCAGATAACGGCTGAATATTTCTTCGGTAATAAGCCGTTTTTCCGGGTACTGATCCTCCTGTAAAAAACTTATTGTGGTCGAAGGCAGAAAAAGGCATTTTCCCGTATCGGTGATAAGCAGTTCTTCGATTGATGCAGGTTTTACATTCTTGAAAATTACCATTTTATAGCCGGAGGCACAGCCCTTAACCCATGCCGCCATCTGCCCAATCAGCTTTTTGACATCTTTAAGATCGGTATTATTTTTCCATTCACCGATATCTTCGGCAATAAATTCGTGAGTTTTGGGATAAGGAAGGAAATAGCGGTCGCCATGAAATGTAAACTTAATATTTAAATCGTCAGGGATATTAACCCGGGAATAAGAGCGATCCAGATTTTTAAAAAGAAATTCAGGAACCGGAGCAGTAATATTGTCTTCTTTTATAGTCATTACTTCTACGGTAAAGATAATTATCTGGCCTTTGTAATCAAACATCAATTCTATTTTTTGTTTGGGTTTCAGACTGGCAATGGGCCGATCCGATTTAAAAAAAACTTCGTTTTTTACCGGTCTTACTACCCGTAAAATATATTCCGTTCTGTCGCAAAGGTACATTAATGGAATCTGATTGTCATAGAGAACTTTAAGCAAAAAATCCTTTTCGATACGCTTAATAGGTGTAGCCATCTCTGTTCCTAAAAAAAACGTTCATAGGGGACCATTTCAGTTCCGGCAGGGCTGAATTTTCCTTCCGACAAATTTCGGGGATTTTCCAGAAGGATGTCGTCAACCTGCCAGCTCATATGCAATTGGCTGCCGGAAGGCGGGTTTTCAGGATCTTCGGCTGCCGCCGCTTCAACGTCATCGGTTAAATCAGGCACTGTCGGTATTACCCTTTGCAAATACAATTCACCGGTAATACTTCTTTCCCTGCCAAGAAAACGGATTAAAAAGGAAATGCTTCCGTCCGGTTCAACTCTGCCGCCGCCAATACGCCAGTTCCTGGTTCCCAAATTGCTTATACTATTTACAACATTTAGGCGTTTTTGCTCGGGAAATATTACTCCATCGACATTTCCGTTCCCTGAAAGCAAACTTGCCAAAATCCGCCGGGCATATTGATAGGATTCTTCCGAGGCATCACTTCGACCCAGATGGCCGATAACATAATCCCGGGGAAAAATGGGATCTTCGCCATAACGGGGTCTGGACAGTTCATCGGGTATTACGGATCTCCCTCCCCCGGTTTGATTGTTGTAAGCAGTTTCGCTGGTTTGTGCAATAACCAGGATACAGTAAAGGATTATCATGCAAATTCCGGGAATTTTTTGCCTAATAATCATATTTCAATTATAACAATCCTGTATTGAAAGAGCAATATATTTTTATTTACTATATATACTATGGAAGAATCGGTTTTCTCTGTTTTACAACGGGGTTTTACCATTCCTATCCGTGATCCCCTGTGGGGGCATATATACCTTACCCCCGGCCTGGCCTCTTTAACCGAATCAGCCCCCTTTTTCCGGCTTGGCCGGATACTTCAACTGGGTCCAGCCTCTTATATATATCCCGGCGCCACGCATACAAGGGCAAGTCATTCCCTGGGTGTTTATTATCTGGCAAGACGGCTCCTTATCAGCCTCTGCGAAAAAGGTGCTTCCTGGACAAGTCCCCAGGGCGCCCTGTCATTTCTTTGTGCCGCTTTGCTGCATGATCTGGGCCATTTTCCCTATACACACTCCCTTAAAGAACTGGCCCTGGAGGATCATGAGTCCCTAAGCGCCGGAATTATCAATTCGGAACCGGTAAAAAGCCTTGTGGGAAAAGCAGGGGCGGATCCGGAAATAACCGCAGCCATAATAAACAAAACCTCTGATACGGCAAATAACGAGCTGCGTTTTTACCGGAGGCTTCTTTCGGGAGTGCTGGATCCTGATAAATTAGATTATCTTAACCGGGATGCCCGGTACTGCGGAGTTCCCTACGGCGCCCAGGACGTGGATTTTATTTATTCACAGCTCTTTCCCCAAAAGGAAAGGGGAATAGAAATCAATTCCAGGGGGATTCCGAGTGTTGAATCGATTCTTTTTTCCAAATATCTGATGTATCGGACCGTATATTGGCACCGGCAGGTCCGTTCAGCCACAGCAATGATCAAAAAAGCCCTTATTTCTGCCCTGGAGCAGGGAATAATTGCTGCAGAAGAATTATATAACCTGGACGACCAGAGCCTTTTTGCCCTTATGGCGGAAAAACAAAAGAACTTGCCGGCTTTATCACTGGCAGAAAGAGTCAGGGAAGGCCGGTTTTATGTGGAATCAGCCTGTTTCTCATTGGATTCGGAAAAAAGTTATGACAACATCGAAAAACGAAGAACCCGGGAAAATGCATTGGCGGAAGAAATCAGCCGGATAACAGGAACGATTATTGACGGGGAATCAATAATAATCGATATACCTGAACCGGTTTCCTTTGAGACAGAACTATTTGTTCGGGATGAAAATTGTTTATTCGGAGAAAGCTCCAGTGTATTCAGGAAAGGCTCGGTTGAAACATTTATTCATGCTTTAAGAAAAGTACGAATTTTCAGTGCCCAGCCTCTGGATATTCCAAAAAGTATTTTACATAACTTAAAAAATTGGTTATAATTATATAAGGAGCTAAAATGGAAATTCATAATACCACGGAAGATCTGGTAATAGCGGAAATTAATGCAATCTGTGATTCTTTGGAAGCCGGGAATAAGCAAGAAGAAATATGCACCTGCTATCATTGCAGGCAGGATGCGGCATGTTATGTGCTAAACCGTGCCGAACCCCGCTATGTGATTTCCCACCGGGGGGCTGCCAGGGTAACCCAGAACACTGAAGGTCAGACCAAAGTGGACTTAACTGCTCTGGCTTATGAAGGAATTAAACGGGTAGGTCATAACCAGCGCCCCTATTTTGACCATAAAAGTTCAGAAAAAAAGGATCTTTCGGATATTCCGGTTTATAATATACCCACCATAATGGGCAGGGTTTTTGACGGCCAAAACTTTTCTCCCATGGCGGACATTACCATTGAACTGCTCCAAAATGGAGCGCTGGTAGAAATGAAGGATGATAACTGGCAGAATCCTTATTTTTTAATTGCCGGTACCGGCGGAACTTTTACTTTTTGGCCAAAAGCGGTTGTAGCTGAAAATATCGATATCAGGGAAACCTTTAAGTATTCCATTAGAATAGCTACTCCTGATTATGCGGAACTGATTCATGTATTTACGATTCCTGTGATTAGCGAAAAGGTCAGCCAAAGTTTTTCTCTATCCAGAACCTTTACGCTGCCGGATCTATTCCTTTTTTCGCCCGGAGAAGAAATGGACCAGTCCGTAATCGACGAATAATACTGCATGGCTCTTGCAGCCGCTGTCATTGGTTTAGGCCGCATCGGCAGTCTTTTGGAGGAAGACAGCCTGAGGGAAAAACCCTGTACTCACGCAGGGGCGATTGTAAATAATCCTGAACTCCGGCTCTGTGCCGGCGCCGACCTCGAAGAAAAACATAGGTATCTTTTTACCGGACGCTGGGGAGTCCCGGTGTATGAAGATGCCGAAATTATGCTGGAAATTGAAAAACCTCAAATTCTTCATATCGCCACTCATCCTGACTCACATCTTCATTATTGTTCCCTGGCAGCCCGTTATGGGGTCTCCGTTGTTGTCTGCGAAAAACCCCTGGCGGATACCCTGGGAAAGGCAAAAAAAATAGCCGCCCTCCATAAATCGGGAGTGATTACCATAATAACAAACCATGAACGGCGATATGCCGCCGATTATTCACTGGCCAGGAAAATATTGTCGGATGGCAATCGGCTTGGCCCTCTGACCGGAGTTAAAGGAACCTTGTATGTGGGAAAAACCCGCCGGCTTCTTGATGTGCTTTGGCACGACGGAACCCACCTTGCCGATGCGGTTATGTTCCTTACCGGAGCCGAACTTAAACACCGGAAAACCATAGCCGGAACATTAAAGGCTCAGGAAGGGACGGTATATCTGTTAGGGCGCCTGGATAAGCCCGTCATTCCCGCCGCCGCAAGCCCCCCCTTTCTTTTGGAGCTTGGTGCAGGCCGGGATCATTTGGTCTTTGAGCTGGAATTTTCCTGTGAACGGGGAAAGCTAAAAATCGGCAATGGAATCTTCGAACTCTGGGAAAGCAGGGAAAGTCCCTATGCGGAAGGGTTCAGATCCCTGGAACGGTGCAGTGAAGGATTTTCCGGACCTACGGGATACTTCAGCAATATGACGGCGGACGCTCTTTCCTGCGCACAGGATCGTCTGGCAAACAAACTCAAGGAACCGCTTTCCAGCGCTGTCGATGGTTTACGGGTTATTCAATATCTTCAATCCGTTCGGTCTTGGCGTTAAAGGACAGCCCCTATACCCCTCGAATAAAACCGAAAAAACAGCTAAGCTGGCAGCATGAACATTGTACCCGGAGAAAAATTTGCCAACATCTGCGGTTGAACTCTTGGATGGGCAAGTTTTTCTTGTTAACGGGAAGGAAATCATTCCTGCCGGGGAAAAAACGGCTCCGAAAACTCAGATAGAAACGGCAAAGCAGGGAACCATCAGCTATGGCATTTTGGCCTCACACAATGAAGGGCGCAGTGACGGAGAGTTCCTTCATTTAAAATTCGATGCCCTGGCCTCCCATGACATTACCTATGTAGGAATCATCCAGACCGCCAAGGCTTCCGGCTTTTCCGTTTTTCCCGTTCCCTATATCCTGACCAACTGCCACAATTCCCTCTGTGCTGTGGGGGGTACCATAAACGAAGATGACCATATGTTCGGCCTTTCCGCAGCCCGGAAGTACGGGGGCATCTTCGTGCCTCCCCACCTGGCGGTGATCCATTCCTATATGCGGGAAAACTGGGCAGGCTGCGGCAAAATGATCCTCGGCAGCGACAGCCACACTCGCTACGGCGCTCTGGGGACTCTGGGAGTAGGAGAAGGCGGCGGCGAATTGGTAAAGCAGCTTCTTTCCCGGCGTTACGATATGGCTTATCCCAAAGTAATTGGGGTTTACCTGAAAGGAAAACCTCAACCCTGGATTGGCCCCATGGATATTGCTCTGGCCCTTATCGGAGCGGTTTTTAAAAATGGTTTTGCCAGGAATACCGTCCTGGAGTTTTTAGGCCCCGGAATAACCGGATTAAGCACCGAATACCGGAACAGTATAGATGTAATGACCACAGAAACGGCTTGCTGGTCTTCAATTTGGGAAACCGACGAAACCATCCGGAATTATCTGGCCCTTCACGGCAGGCAAAATAATTACCGGGAACTCAAACCCGGTCAATGTGCCTTGTATGACGGGATGATAAAAATCAACCTGGACAAGGTTAAACCCATGATTGCCCTGCCTTTCCACCCCAGCAATGTTTATGAACTGGATGAAGTGCTTAACAATCCCGGCGATATATTCCGGCAAATTGAAAAAGACACCGCCGAGGGGAACCTGGCTGACAGGCCGTCCAAGCGGCCTCTTGATCTGGGACTGCTGGAAAAAATCGATTCAAACGGCAGGATCCGGGCTGATCAGGGAATCATTGCCGGATGTGCCGGAGGAACTTTCGACAACATCATGGCAGCGGCGGAGATCCTGGCCGCACGGAAAGTACCGGTGGATCATCCGGAAAAAAATCCAGGGTTCAGCTTGTCGATATATCCGGGAAGCCAGCCGGTATTAATGGAAATTACCCGAAACGGCGCACTGGCGGGATTGCTTGCTTCGGGAGCTGTGGTTAAAACCGCTTTTTGCGGCCCCTGTTTCGGCGCCGGGGATGTGCCGGCCAACAGGAACTTTTCTATCCGACACTGTACCCGGAATTTTCCCCACAGGGAAGGATCAAAACCGGACCAAGACCAGATTGCATGGACAGCTCTTATGGATGCCCGGAGTATTGCCGCCACAGCCGGAAACGGCGGCATCCTCTGTTCTGCGGAGACAGTCACGACCTCAACAACTACCGGTATTTCCGAGTATGCTTACCATTTTGACGACTCACCCTACCGGGCCAGGGTCTACAACGGTCTGGGCCGCCCGGAAAGTAAGGCGGAACTTCTTTACGGTCCGAACATCAGCGACTGGCCGCCCATGGAAGAACTGGGAGAAAACCTTCTTCTGAAAATTGTATCGTTTATCACCGATCCCGTAACTACCACGGACGAAATAATCCCTTCGGGGGAAACATCTTCTTACCGGTCCAATCCTTTAGCCCTGGCGGAGTATACCCTTTCCCGAAAGGATCCTGCCTATGTAAACCGGGCTAAGGCAGTCCGGGATAGTACCATAAAAAAAGAACTGGATGCGGTGCTGTCCCTCTGTTTTGCAACCCAGATTGTCGGCGCAATCCAGATTGCTAGCGCAATCTTTGCGGTAAAACCAGGAGACGGCAGCGCCCGGGAACAAGCCGCTTCGTGCCAGCGGGTTCTTGGAGGCGGCGCAAACTTTGCCAATGAATATGCTACAAAACGATACCGAAGTAATCTGATTAATTGGGGGTTAATTCCTTTTATTGTTGAAGAGACTCCCTTTCAGAACGGCGATTATGTTTTTATTCCGGGGATAAAAACCCTGATAGCCGGAGAAAGGCCAAGCGCGAAAGCATGGATCTTCCGACCTGTTTTGGAACAGGAAACCGCCGATCAAGCCCTTTCTGCAGAAAACTGTGGTTCATTCATTCTTAAAGCGCCTGAACTGGACCCAAAAGAACGGGAATTGCTGCTTGCCGGTTCCCTGATTAACAATAATCGTAATAAAGGGGAATGCAATGGCGGATAGCGCCGGAATAAAACTTCCCTTCTGGCTGCGGATTATTCAGTGTGCCAGGGATAATGTAAAACCCTCCCTTTCAACGATCCGCTTTCTCCTTCTCCTTATGCTGCCCGTTTCTTTTGCACTTCTCGTCCTGAAAAGTACGGGCCTATTACACTATGTGTCTGTTTTTTTAAATCCCCTGATGCAATTTCTTGGACTTCCCGGCGAAGCGGCTCTTGTCTATTTAAGTTCAATTTTTATAAATATCTATTCAGCCATTGCGGTTATTGATACTCTGGCCCTCTCGGGAAAACAACTGGTAATTCTTACCACCATGTGCCTTATCGCTCATAACTTTTTTGTTGAATGTATGGTGATGAAAAAAACCGGGTCCCACCTTCGTAAGATGGTACTACTGCGGATCTTTAATTCCCTTCTTGCCGGATGGATACTTCATTTTATTATTCCCGCGGAAACCGGAGCTGCTATCAAAACTTCTGCATCGCAAATCATTAATATACCCGCCGTTGGAATAAACATTGCACAATTTCTGGAAAGTCTGGGCCCCTGGCTGAAAGATTCGCTTTTTCTGGTTTTACAGATATTCCTTATTGTTTTCACGGTTATGTTTCTCCAGCGAATTCTTGCCGAGTTTGGCTTAATAAATAAACTGGGGAAAATAGCCAGATTAATCATGGGTTTTTTCGGTCTTTCTCCCAATACGGCCTATGTCTGGATCATTGCCAACACCCTTGGTTTAGCTTATGGCGCGGGGGTAATTATCGAAGAAGTTAAAAACGGAAACCTTACCAGGACCGAAGCCGATCTTTTTAATCACCATGTGGCAATCAGTCATTCACAGATCGAAGACACTATTTTATTCGTAAGTCTGGGGGTTCCCTATGTCTGGGCGGCTTTGCCCCGTTTTATACTGGCAATCATCGTGGTTTGGCTGGAACGGATCAGAAGGGCCATCTTCCGGGCTTCCTTCCGGGTCAAGGTTGTCTAGGAGCCTGTCGGGCTTGTAGATAATTACGTCAATACGGCTTTTTACGCTGCGCTCGATCAATAGTAGCGGCAATAAGATTACCCCCGGAACGGAGAATCTCGCCTTCCTTAAAAGAACAGAATCGATCATTTGTACAAATACTAAAACTAATAAAACCCCAATGATTCCCATTGGAATCAAGGGGAATTATTTGTATGGAACCAATACCATTGTTTATTGCATTTGAGCGAAAAGGTTCCGGTAAGTCCATAGCCAGGGTAATAATTGGCTTTGGTTCTCCTGTTATTATTTCCCAATTTGGAAGAATAGTCCTAATTAAAAAAATCCGGGGAATTGCGTCATGGACCTGATAT
>JAIRRF010000275.1 GCA_031256115.1 Treponema sp. | reverse complement strand
TTGGTTGATACGCCAAAATTCCAATACCTTGGGCAGGGACAGATAGGGGGATTACTGCCCATGACGGTACTGCTTTTTATTATCATAGCAACACTTTCAGAAATTGGTGTCAGAAAATCTGTTCTTATGCGGATGGTCTTCTACACAGGAAGCAATCCAAAAGCAGCCGCTTATTCAGGAATAAATGTAGACCGGGTTAAGATCTTATCATGCATGGCCTGCTCTGTATTTGCCGCCCTGGCCGGTATAATATATTTAAATAAATTTTCCGGGGTTTCAATGACCGCCGGTGTGGGAATGGAAATGACCGCCATTGCCTCCGCTGTAATCGGAGGAGTCAGTATATACGGCGGCAAAGGTTCCATACTTGGAGCCATATTGGGCCTGACATTGATGGCTCTGGTACAGAATGGCATGACCCTGTTTAATGTTCCCGCTGCCTGGCAGGATCTGGTCCGGTACCTGATTGTGTTGGGGGCCGTAACATTCGATGCCATAAGGCAATATTTTGCTATACGCCGAACCCAGTAATGAGGCTCCCCGCCGCCATAGCGCTGTTTTTAATCATTTCACTGTTTACCGGCTGCGAAAAAAACGGCGCAGTGCTTATTACACCGTTAAACAAGTACACAAAGGAAGACATCATAAACAAGGCAGAAGCCTATTGCACAAAATACGGCATGCTTCCGGCGGAGGTCCGGAATGACGAGAATATATGGCAGCTCCTTATTAATGATGTTATCAGAGAATTTGCTTATGCGGATTTAAAAAAAATACACGCCGAAGAAATCAGCAATGCCGACGAACCGGAACTAACGGAACAAGAAATCCGCTCCAAATACGATGAGCTTCTTGCATCCCAAAAACAATACTTTGGCGATAAAAAAGAAATAGTAAGCGCTGCGATAAAGTATCCCAGAGACACGATTGTATATTATCCTGTTGGACTTAAATATGTAAAGTTTTTTACCGTGCTCTTTAAAGCGGAAATCCGGGGAAGAGCGGCCATACTTCTTAGTGAAAGCAAACTGGGAGATTATGAAAGACTGGTTGAGGCCGCGGAGGCGGACCTAATGCCGCTGATAAGACAAGTTAGACATAGGATTGGAAGTGCCGGGTTTGATGCGGTGTCTGCGGAATACGATTATGTAATGGAAGATCTGTTGTACGTAGAAGATTCTGATCTTCTTCCCGCCCAGCAGGATGCCCTTAAAACACTTATACAAATCGGAGACATAGCTGAGTACAATACATTTCAGGGGCGTGCATTCATGCTCTTTACCGGAGTGCCGGATCATGAAATAGTCCCCTATGAAGAAGTCAGGGAAGAAATAGCTTCTTCCCTTTTGAAAAATAAAATTATTTTTCAAAATGACAGGCTGATGAGAAAATTGTATGACGAAGCAATTGCCGCCGGATCGGTAAAAATCAGGAAGAAAGAAATAAAGGAGATAGGCGGTTAATCATATGGTGCCAAGACTTGGTATATATGAAAAGGCAATTTGTTTTAAACTCGGGTGGGAAGAAAAACTGGAACTGGCCCGTTCTTCAGGGTTTTCTTTTATGGAATTAAACATTGATGCCGCTGATGACAGGCTGCCCCGCCTTTACAAGGGAAATGAAGCCCTGGCCCTCAGACGTACAATAGAAAAAACAGACTTCCCCGTAGAAACCCTGGCTCTTTCGGCAAACCGGGGTTATCCGCTGGGTTCGGAGGACGAGGCTGTTCGGGAAAAAGGTCTGGACATTGTGCGAAGAGGCATTGCCTTTGCCCATGAAGCGGGAATTCGGCTCATCCATCTGGCAGGCTATGATGAACACAGAGAAAAACGAAACCCCAGGACAGAACAGCTTTTTTACGAATCCATTGAAACATGTGTCAGGGAAGCTTCGTATGCAGGAGTTATTCTGTCCATAGAAGTAATGGATACGCCCTTTATGGGCAGTGTCGAACGTGTCATGAAAGTAGTCAGAATGATGGATTCTCCTTATCTTCAGTGTTATCTGGATATCGGGAATATTACCGCCTCCTCATTAAATCCTGTAAAGGAAATATCCATTGGAGGAAGGCATATAGTCGGGGTCCATGTAAAAGACACAACACCGGGTGTCTACCGGGACATTCCCTTTGGAGAAGGTACTGTTAATTTCGAGCTTTGCCTGGGTGCTTTGGCTTCCATAGGGTATAACAGCTTTTTTGTAGCCGAGACCTGGTGTCATGACCAGGAATCGTTCCACGACAATTTGCCCAAAATAAGTGTATTCCTGCTGGAAAAATTAAATAAAGCATATGGCGGAGCAAGGCAATGAAATGTTTAATGGGAATTGACATGGGCGGTACCATGGTAAAGGCTGCCCTGTTCGATACGGAAGGCAGAGAACTGGCTACCAGGGGGAAACGGCTTGCTGTTTTGTATCCCGGAAAAGATATGAATGAGCGCAATATAGAAGAAGCTGAACAGGCAACCTATGCGGCTATTAAAGAAGCCATAGAAGCTGCCAAGGTAGATCCGGCGGACATTCAGGGCATTGGTGTTACTGGTATGGCAAACGGCCTCTATATGTTTGACGAAAACAACAAGCCCGTCCGCAATGCAATACTTTCCGGGGATTTAAGGGCAAAAAACTATATCAAAAAATGGTATGCCGACGGTACCTTCGAAAAGCTGCTTCCAAAAATACGGCAATCCATATGGGCCGGTAATGTTCCCGCACTAATTGCCTGGTTTAAGGATAATGACAAGTCAGCTTTAGACAGAACCAAAACCATTGTTACCGCCAAAGATTTTGTCCGGTTTCTGTTAACCGGCGTCTACAGCCAGGAAATAACCGAAGCTTCCGCCATTGCCAGTATGGATCAAACCCAGGATTTAATAACTGAAGAAATATTTGCTATCTACGGTATTTCCGAATACCTGGACAAGCTTCCAAAAAAAATTGCCCGCTGCTCCGAAATAGTGGGAACTGTAACAAACACTTGCGCAGAAAAAACAGGATTAAAAGCGGGAACGCCGGTGGTGGGAGGATTGGCAGATGTTGTTGCTTCCATAGTATCGGTGGGTGTAACCGATGAAAACAAATGGGGAATTATTGTCGGCACCTGGGGTATTAATGCCTTTGTAAAAAACAACCCAATACCTTCACCGGATATCTTTATGATATTCCACTATTGCATTGAAAATTTATGGGAATATCTGGAAGGCAGTTCCACCTCCGCATCAAATCTTGAATGGTTCATAGACTGCTTTCTTGACAGGGAAAAAGAAACTCAGATATATGCAAAGTGTAATCAATTGGTAGAACAGGTGCCCTGGAGGGATTCAATTATCTTCCTGCCCTTTCTTTATGGGACAAACGTAAACATAGACGCCAAATCGGCATTTATCGGGCTAAAGGGAAACCACAACCCCGCTTCCATGGTCAGGGCCATATACGAAGGTGTAGTTTTTTGTCACTGGTATCATCTGGAAAGGCTTACGAAATTTGCCCCCATGCCAAAAGTTGTCCGGATGGCCGGCGGCGCCGCCCGGTCTAAAACCTGGATGCAGATGTTCGCCGACATTCTTGGGGTTAGGGTGGAAGTACCCGAAGCGGAAGAACTGGGAGCATTGGGAGCGGCAATGCTTGCCGGCGTAGGAGTCGGAGTTTATAAGGACGTGGTGGAATCCGTAAACGCCTGCACAAAAATCAGCGC
>JAIRRF010000270.1 GCA_031256115.1 Treponema sp. | reverse complement strand
TTCCGGCTGGATAACAAACCCCGGCTTGGCCAATTGGAGGTGGTGGTAACCGCGGCGGAGATTCTTTCCCAGCACCGCCGGGGATCATTGGTTGTTTTTCCCCGGAAAGAAAACCTAATCAACATCATTAAAACCGGAACAAGGCTGAATGCGGAACTTTGTTCCAGTTTAATAGTAACGATTTTTGCTTTCGATGGACCCCTCCACGATGGCGCCCTGGTTATCCACGGGGGGCGTATTGCCGCCGCCGGCTGCCTTCTTCCCCTGACTGAACAACAGGATATCCGGAAAAGTTTTGGAACCCGCCATCGGGCTGCTTTGGGAATGTCGGAACAGACGGATGCGGTTATTCTGGTTGTGTCCGAGGAAACCGGCGCTATCTCCCTGGCGTATGAATCAAAGTTGTATTACGATCTGTCTCCCCTGGAAGTGCAGCAAAAACTTAAAGAACTGCTGGATAAGACTGTCCGCGGCAGCAGGAGAGAAGAAAAAATCGAGAATCCCGCAGAGGCTTCTCCGGCCTTAAACGAATAGATTAAGATAAGGAATGGCGGTGGACTATAAAAAAATAATTGCCCGGGTGGTAAGAAACTGGCCTGCAAAGGTACTTTCCGTTGTGGCGGCGATATTTCTCTTTACATTCCACCGGATGCACGATCTGCAGGAAAGATACTTTTCTGTACCCCTTCTTCTGGATATTAATTCAAATATGGCTGCCAACAGTTCTTATCCGCAAAATGTCCGGATCATTTTAAGAGGAACCAACAGTATCTTTTATTTATCTGAAACTGATATTGAAGCCCGGCTTGACTTTACTGGTTACACCGAACCGGGCCTGTATAAGGCTCCGGTACAGATCCGGCGAAAGGGCACAGCCGCGGATGTGGAGATTCTGGAAATTACGGTAGATCCCGCCGAGATTTCCCTGGAACTGGATAGATGGATGAGCAAATTTGTAACGATTATTCCAAGTTTCCAGGGCTATTTGGATACGGGTTATGAAATGGTTTCATATAGTCTGGAACCGAATCAGGCGGAAATACACGGCCCCATGAACCTTGTTTTGGAAATCACCGAGTTAAGAACTAATTTTATTAATCTTGAGGGCAGAAAAGCGGATTTTGACAGCCGGGTAAGGATTACCATTCCAAATCAGCTCCTTTCTTTACAGGGGGATGGGATGGTTGAATTCCGGAGTTTCATCAAGGAACATATTATTATTAAAAATTTTGAAAATCTTCCCATAAGCATTAAGGGGCTGCCGGATACCCTGGCTGCAATACTCGATCCGTCCAGAGCTTTGGTCAGAATCCAGGGCGTGCAGAGTATGCTCGAAGGCAATCGATCGGAATTGATAACTCCGCTTTTAAGTGTCGACTGTACCGGTATCCATGATGTTGGTCTTTTTGAATTACCCCTTCAGGTTACAATTCCCGACGGACTTAACATAGAACGCCGTGACCCTGAGATCATCCGGGTGGTGATACAGCCAAAAGAGGAGCATTAAAAAGGGAAATATTGCATGATCGTCGGCATTGGCATAGATGCGGTAAAAATATCCAGAATGGAAAGATGGGTGAATGATTCGGTCCTGTTGGAACGTTTTTTTGATCCAAGGGAACTTGATTCAATCCGGGATCGGGGGGCAGGTATGGCCCGGTCACTGGCTGCCCGGTTTGCCGCCAAAGAAGCTTTCGGCAAGGCCCTGGGTTCGGGCCTGACAGGTATTGTATTAAAAGATATTATGATCCTAAGCTGCGGCGATGAAAAACCGGAGCTGCATCTGGAAGGCAGCGCCCTGGAAGCGATGAATGCCGCCGGATCAGGACATGCCCATATTTCTTTAACCCATGAAGGGGATATGGCCCTGGCCTTTGTTGTTTTGGAGACCTAGGAAATGTCAACGGAATTTATGAAAATATCCTTCTTGTCAAAGGAGGAGTACAGTTGTCCAGTCTGCGAGGCGAGTTTCCGGCGGGAAGAAATGCTTTCCGGAAGCGGACGGCTTATTGCAGGGGCAATTACGGACGAACTTCACCGATTGTATGAGCCTTCCGCTAAGTACGGGTTGATATATCCTCTGGCATATCAGGCTACGGTGTGTCCCGAATGCTGGTTTGCCTCCATGGACAAGGATTTTCTTTCTTTACCCAAAAGTGCAAAAGACCAGGCTAAAAGGGATACTGATAAAAGGATGGCGGATGTACGGCTCATTTTTCCTTCCGCTGATTTTACGAAACTTCGGGATCTGGTAAACGGGACGGCTTCTTTATTTCTGGTCACTATTTGTTATGATTATTACACTAAGGAATTTTCTCCTACGATTAAACAGGGAATTGCCGCTCTCCGGACCGGTTGGCTCCTGGACGGAATGGAAGAAAAATACCCCGGTTTTCATTATGACTGGCTTGCGACGCTCTTTAAAAAGAAGTCCCAATTTTTTTACAATGAAGCAATCTTAAGGGAACAAAGCGGTAAAGAAACTCTGTCGGGAATAAAAAATTTCGGCCCCGATACGGATAAAAATTATGCATACGAAGGCGCCCTTTACCTTTCGGCATTGCTCAGGCTAAAATACGGCCCCAGAAACAACGCTGAAACAAGAGTCGAAGACCTTAATAACTCCAAACGGACCATTGCCAAGCTTTTTGGGCTGGGGAAGTCTTCCAAAAGCAAACCAGGCCCCCTTTTGGAACATGCCCGGGAACTCTATGACAGCATTAACAGAGAATTAAACGAAACTGATGAATAATTCGGTTAATCTCCGAAACATCCTGCTTTTAATTGCCTATGACGGAACGGATTTTTCCGGCTGGCAGCGCCAGAAAACAGAACGGACAGTCCAGGGGGAGATAGAAAAGGCCCTGGAAACCCTGCATAAGCGCCCCGTGGCCCTTACCGGAAGCGGACGTACCGATTCGGGAGTCCACGCCAGGGGCCAGGCCGCAAATTTCTTTTCCGATATTATCCGCATGGAAGCGGAGCGTTTTGTTCCTGCCCTGAACAGCCTGCTGCCCCATGACGTACGGATTCTGGAAGCCCGGGAAGTTACCACGGATTTTCATGCCCGTTTTGATGCCCTTTCCAGGACATACCGGTATTTTTTTATTCCGGGCTTTACTGCTTTTCCAACGGAAACCCGCTATGCCCTGCGGCTTTTCCGGCAGCCGGATCTTTCCCTGCTTAACAATTATTGCCGTATTCTCCGGGGAGAATTTGACTGCACGGTCTTTGCCGTTCCGGCCGATAAAAGTAAATCCCGGCATCGTTACATTTTTTTTTCTTCTTTTTTTGCGGAAAAGGACAAAATTGTTTTTGAGATTAAAGCCAATGCTTTTTTATGGAAAATGGTACGATCCATTGCAGGCACTCTTTTGTTTTATGAGGAGCAAAAGTTGGGACAAAATGATTTTTTCCGGGTTATCAGTTCCGGGAAACGGGAATTGGCAGGCCCAACCCTGCCGCCGGAAGGGTTATTTTTGTGGAATGTTGAATATTGAATCGGGATTTAGGTTATGGGGGAAAACTGGTTTTCTTCCAGAAAAGCCTTTACCGCTTCTGCGGCTTCCGCTTCGTCTTCGCCGTTAAAGGTCATGGTCATTTCATTTCCCTGTTTTAAAGTTAAGGCCATAACACCAATGATCCGTTTGGCATTGACCATTTTGGCGGGAGTTCCAAGCTGAACATCGCTTTTGAATTTTGCCGCCAGCTTAACAAGCTGTCCCGCAGGTCTGGCATGAAGGCCCATTTCGTCATCAATCTTGTATTTTATTTCCAGCATAATTACTCCATTTCCCTTATTCGTTTCCGCATACCCAGGATAAAAGCCGGGGAAACGGATAATTCATCGTATCCCATGGCTACAAGGGCGGCGGTCATTTCCGGATCCGCCGCCAGTTCGCCGCAGATCCCTGCCCAGATTCCCGCCTTATGGGCGCTTTCCACAATCATTGCCAGAAGTTTTAGCAGGGCAGGGTGACGGGTGTCCAGGTACTTCTCTAAATCGGCGTTTTGCCGGTCTATTGCCAGGGTATACTGGGTTAAATCGTTGGTGCCCACGCTGAAAAATGCCGCTTCTTTGGCAAGATCATCCGCAACGATCGCCGCCGCCGGGGTTTCTACCATTATGCCAAGTTCGATATCCCCCGTGGCTATTCCCTTTTTGTCCAGTTCTGCCTTGGCTTCTGCGGCCAGTTCCTTGCAGCGCTTTAGTTCCCAGAGGGAGATGATCATGGGGAACATTACCGCCACC
>JAIRRF010000248.1 GCA_031256115.1 Treponema sp. | reverse complement strand
TATTTATACCGGTTAAGAACATTATCAGCCGGTCAAGTCCCAGAGCAACTCCTGAACAGGATATTTCCTGTCCCGGAAGGAATATTTTCCAGTAATCATGGTCTATTTGGTGTTTAATTTGGGCATTTTGTTCTTTTTTTGCCCCTTCTTGCATAAAAAAACGGCGCACTTCCTCCGGATCAGTTTCTTCAGTAAAACAATTTGCCAATTCTATTCCATTGAAGTAGAGTTCCCATCTTTCTTTTGTTTTAAAACCGCCGTCCGGAACTTTATTGTTTTTTGAGAGACAGGGGACAAAGGCAGGGTAATCCAGAATTATTACCGGTCTGTCTTTTGGCAGAGAAGGTTCTACTTTATGGACAAAAATTAAATCAAAAAGTACAGAGACGGCTTCAGATTCCGGCAATTCCTCCAGTTTGGGTTCCAATCCGAGCAGCCGGGCTTCTTTTTCCATGGCAGCAAGCCCCGCCAGGGTTGTTTCTGCCAGGGAAAACCCTGCCCATCGGAGGAATGCATCTTCCATGGTAATCCGTACAAAAGGAAGCGGAAAAGAAGTATATGAATTATCAATACCGCTTAGATGAACAAAAAGTTCCTCCGTCAGGGTAATGGAATCCATATAATCTGCATTCATAGTATAATATTCAAGCATAGCAAATTCCGGACTGTGTAAATGTCCTTTGCTTTCGGTATTACGGAAGCATTTACTGATTTGGTAAATATTTTCCCTATGGCGGGCGATTAGTTTTTTCATCCAGATTTCAGGGGAAGGAACAAGCCAGCGTTTTTCCGGCTTTTGTTTACTGTTGTCAGGGGGAAGCCATGATGTTTCAAAGACTTCCAGACAATTTTCGGGAATCAAATCCGGGGAAAGAAGGGGGGTATCCACAGAAAGGTACTGCCGGGAATCAAAAAATGCCCGGATTTCCCGGATAATCCGGGCCCGTTCACGGAGCAGTTCTAAATCCGGCAAACCGCATCCTTCCACTTCCTGCCCCGATCAAATTCGTTGGTAAACATACCGAAACTGGCGCAGCCCGGCGATAAAACGACCACAGCTCTTTGCACGGCTCTTTTCGGGGCCCCCTGCGGCAGCTTTCGGGCAATATCCATGGCTGTCCTGGCCGCAGCGTCTACGTTGTCAAAGGGCCCCCGGTAGGAAAGACCCGCCTCGTCCAGAAGGACTCTTAGTTTATCAGTCCCTGTACCGGAAAGAAGGATAATCTCCGGAACCGATGTTTCCCCGGCGGCTTCTTTAATTGCCATAACCAGAGGGCTAAAGTCCAGTTTTTTGTCTGTCCCTCCTGTTACCAGGATAAGGGGAACGGTTCCGTTTTTTCCGGTAAATGTTTTATCTCAGGTAAAGGATTATACCGCTGCGGCGGCGGCTTCGGGGATGGTGGCCGCCGTATCGTTATAAAACCGGATGCCTTCTGTTTCCCGGAAGAATTCCAGCCGATGCTCAATACCGGGAAAAGTCCCCAGACTTTCCCGGACAAAAGATACGGGAAGACCCAAATCGAGCAGGGCAAGGGCCGCAGCCGATAGATTCTTTCTCTGATGACGCCCCGGAACCAGAAGAACCGGCGGAACCGCTTCGCCGCTAGGGTCGTTTTCCGCTGAACAGGGTATGGGGCGTCCGGGAGTCTCCGTCAAAAAACTCCTTCCCCAGGGATCATCGGGACTGGCAACGGTCACATCACCCTTGTCCTGTCCCTGGTAGATTACCCGTTTATCGTTTACATAATCTTCCATATTGCCGTATCGATCCTGATGATCCGGCATTATGGAAGTTAGAATAGCCGCCCTGGGTTTTAAAAGCCCCCGGTTTTTCAGATCCCCCAACTGGAAACTGGAAAGTTCCAGAACAACGTCATCCTCTTCAGTAAGATCATCCAGAAAGGATAAGGGAGATACGGTAATATTACCCCCCAGATATGCCTTGCCCTTGAGTAATGAAGCCTCCCTGGCTTTGGCCAGTACCCAGTGAAGGGCGCCGGTAGTAGTGGATTTTCCTTTGCTGCCGGTAACGGCCAGGAGTCTGGCGGGGGAAGAAGCACGAAAAAGGGAAATGTCGGTTTCTATGCGGCGTGCCGCCGCCAAATAAGGCGAATCCGGACGGGCTCCCGGATTTTTAATCACCAGATCAGCCCCGGAAAAATCTTCCATTTCATGGCGGCCCAGCACATACCTGAAAGGTGGGTGAGGTTCCGGAAGAGACTCCAATTGTTCAATGGAAGAAAACAGGGCTTTTTCGTCCTTCATATCGGTTACGGTACATTCGGCGCCCCGTAAAGCCAGGTACCGGGCCGATTCCAGGCCTCCCCCATTAAGACCCAAACCCATGATGGTCGCTCTAATTCCTTTAAAAAACACTGGATTGCTCATCCCATTCATAGTATTATAGAGAGTATGGTAAAACAACTGTGCATATTTTGTTTTTGTGCGATATTCATGGTTATGATTGTTCCGGAGATCTGTTCCCAGCAGGCCCCAAGATGGAGTCTGTTAAATGCAAAGGGAAACATTATTCTTACCAGAAGCGGCAGACGACTTGTATATCAGGATGGTATTTCCGGACCTGCGGGCATCATCCAACTGGGCGCCCAGGATATGGTACAAACCGGAAATGGAACAGCGTCACTTATGCTGGAATCAAGAGGCACTACTCCGGAAATTACTCTGATGCTCAAGGAAAATTCTTATGTGGTCCTGGAAAAGCTGGAAGACGGGGTTTCGCTGGAATTTCTTTACGGAAGGATCCGGATTATCAGCAGCGGAGCTCTTAGCGTTAAAACAGGGAATTCAATAACCCAGCTTCTGGAATGTGATGTTGCACTGGATTATATCGCAAGACCCGGCGTATCCCAACCAGGTTTAGTGTTACATTGTTTTAAAGCTGCGGGGGAACTAACAGCTCGTTCGTTTACCGGTTCGGAAGGGGTAAAACTTCAGCTTAAAACCGGCGAAAGCCTTTCTCTGGAATACCAAATGCCCTTTGCCTATGTGGAACGGAAAAACCTGGACAGCGCCGCAATGGCTATCTGGGATGTAAAGCCTCCTGCAATTGCCGAAGCGGAATTTGCGAATGCCGGTTCAGAAGATTCAAGAAGAGATATATCTTCAGCCGCCCCGGGCAGCCCTGGCGGCAATCCCGGCAGTTCCGGCAATCTCAGTAATCCCGGCAGATCCGTTAATCCAGGCAACCCTGGCGGCAGTTCCGCCAGTTCCCGCAATACCGCCCCCAAACCGCCCAGGAAAAATATTTCCAAAACTGTATCAATTTTGGGGGTTTCTTTAATGGGCGCCGGTGTAGGCTTGCAAAGCTATGTCCATTTTTCTGATATGGAGGAGGACCTAAGCAAAAAGCTTTTTTATACAGCCTATGCTCCCATAGGAGTGGGGGCAATACTTGTTTTAGGCGCAGCTTTTATTAATCTTGCAAATTTATGAAAAAGACATTCCTGCTCCGGGGATCTGTAATCCGGTAATGACCGGCGGAGAAATAATCGAAAACCGGCCCATATTGGACGAGTTCGGATATATCATTAATGCCGGCTGGGCAAGGGCGCCTCTTTTTGAATATAATCCCCCTGTCTTTAGCGGCCCTTTCGGAACACGGACCACCGAGGCGGACCGGTATATAATTGTTTCCACCACCCATCTTATTGTTTTTGAAATAATGGACAGCCGTTATTTGGGCCATGCAGGGATTTCTGTTATTTCCGTGAAGGATCACCGCCGTTCCAGCCATAGCGTAGATAACTTTTTTCCTCTGGGCCGTTATAATTTTCCCCTGAATTCCGAAGCAGGTTCCATCAAGTTCAGGGAAAAAAAGGCCGTCCTGGATTTTATTATCATGAAGAGCGGCGCCAGGATCATCAAAGTGGATTACCCGCGTTTTGGCCATAATCGGTATTTAAGGGGCGAAGTAGTACTTACCCGGGCTTTTCCCGATGCCCAGTCCATTGTTACGGTCTCTCCCTGGAAGCGGGATAAATATGCTTTCCGTTATTTTCGCTGTTCCCCATGGTTTATTACCGAAGGAGTAATGCAGTTTGGAACTACGGAAATACATTTTACCCGGGACAATGCCTGGGCTATCTACGATTGGAAACGGGAAATCCGGCCACACAGGGACATACGATATTGGGCTGCCGCCTGCGGTATTGCGGGCGGAAAACTGGCAGGATTTAACATTGGTTATGGATCGGCGGATTCCAGTGCCGGCACGGAAAATGCTTTTTTTCTTGACGGCCTTATCCACAAACTTGATCAGGTTACCTTTCATATTCCCCCGGTAAACTGGTTGAAGGAATGGAAGTTTACCAGCAACGACAAACGCCTGGAAATGATCTTTACCCCTTTCCAGCAGCGGACAGAATACCGGCAAATCCTGTTTCATTCCATTAAATGCCGGCAGGTCTGGGGTACTTTTTCCGGACGGGTCATCCTTGACAACGGTGAAGAAATAGCCTTTTTAAATATTACCGGTTTTGCAGAACGACGAAAAACCAGATTCTAGGAGTTTGTAGGAAAACCATTTCCGGGATTTGTTTCTCGCAGAGCTCGCGAGAGACTATAGGAAAACTCAAGAAAAGGTTCACGCAGAGAAGCTGCTATCGCAGCAATTTTATGAGCGGAGACGCAAAGAGTTGCTCGTTATTTGCAATAATATTGAGCGTTTTTCTCCGCGTCTATGATAAAAGTCAAGCACTTTTTAAAAGAATTTTTCTTTTTTCAAGAAATCTTCTATACTGAAGCAGTTTGGCTTCATGGTTCTGTGCATTCCTCCCATAATGGTATTCTCCCTTCTTAAGCATTTGGAATATTTCCGCTAAAACCCTTCTCCTAAGCCCGGTTCTCACTAATCCTGGCTTTTTATATTCGGTTAACCGGTTCCACCAGGCAGCCACTTTTCACCGCTACTATGTCCTGAAAGACCTTCTGCCGGCTCATGGTATTGCGGTATATTAAAATCACCGGCCCAATGACCATGAAGTGCATTACTTCACGACCATGAAGTGCATTACTTCATGACCATGAAGTGCATTACTTCATGACCGTGAAGTGCATTTACCCCTTGGCATACAAAAAACCGGGAAATTCCCCAAAATTCGTCAAATTTCCCTTTTTTTTACGTTTTTTGGCAAAACCGTGCGTGATTACTCATGACAAACTCTGATTTATGTGTACAGAATAATAACAATTAATTTCGGTATAGGAAAGATTTAATGGGCGCTATCTTGAACAGAATATCCCATTCCGGCAATCCGGCACGCCCGGAAAATGCGCCCGAAACATTGAGGGCGTTGACGAATCAAATGCGGCACGGCGTAGGCCCAGGAGCCTGTCGGAAATGGGCTAAGCCCGACAAACTCCTAGTAAAATCCCAATTTACAATGAACCTCCCCGCGGCAAGCCGCGGGGTATCTTTAAGCGTTGCTTTTTTTGAAGGGAGGTTC
>JAIRRF010000237.1 GCA_031256115.1 Treponema sp. | reverse complement strand
AAAAGGAATGTGAACTCCCGCAAGAAGAAAGGGCCGGCCTTCCACAAGCCGGTGAAGATCACGGCCTAGGCATATTCTCATCATCATAAAATCCGTTTTGAACCAGCATTTCCAGATCTTCGGGGTAGGTAATTTTTTTATTGGACGGTGAACCGGAAACCACAAATACCTCCCCTGCAAATTCACCCCATACTTCCGCATCGTCTGTGTAAACGTGGCCGGATTTTTCCTTTTCAACGGCCTTCTCGTGGGCTCTAAGGATTCCGGGGAAAGCAAACCCCTGGGGAGTCTGGGCATTCCCCACATGTACCCGGCGAAGGTGGCGTTTTACCAGGCCTTTTTCGTCTATTTCTTTTGGCGTATCCGTTAAAGGCAAAAGGGGTACGGCTGCTCCGTGTTTTAAAGTCGCATCGATAACACGATCGATTAAGGCAGGTTCCACCCAGGGACGGGCTCCGTCATGGATAAGCACATACCGGGGACGAATGCTTTCCAGCAGGGACAGGGCGCTGTGAACAGAACTGCGCCGGGTAGGCCCCCCTGCAACAAAGAGAAAACGGGGTTTTGCCCGGTGGCGTAAAAGACGGGTGGGAAGGCTGTCTCTGGCGGTAATTTCCCCCAGATTAGAGTTCCGTGGAACGGTGATCACCACCGTGTCGATTCTGGAACAGGCCGCAAAAGCCAGGGCAGTTTTGCCCAGCACGGTCAGGGGTTTTCCTTCTATATCAGTTTTATCCCCCACCAGCCGGTATTCCTTTTTTACCCCAAAACGGCTGGAAGTTCCTGCGGCGGTGATAACTGCAGCAATAGTTGAGTTCATTAGTAAACTATTCTGCTTCCAAATGGTTAAATATCAATGATTCAACTTCTTCCCTGGGTTTTTTAAGAGAATAGGAAATTTCATCTTCCAGTAATTTAAGGGCCGAATCGTAGAGTTTACGCTCCAGAATGGGAAGTTCTTTTACCTTACTCCTGTGGTACAGGGATCTGACAATGGAGGCAATATCGGAAATACTGCCTTTTTTTAAGAGATCCAGGTTCATTTGATACCGGAGTTTCCAGTCTGATGGAATTGGCTCATATTCTTCACCGATAAGTTCCAGCGCCCGCAGGGCTTCGTCCCGGGGTACAATGGGCCGAATTCCCAGTCCCTCGGCCTTGTCCACCGGAACCAGGATGGTCATATCGGATACTTCCAAATAAATACGGTAGTATGGTATTTTTTCGTTTTTAAACAGCTTTTTTTCCAGGGCTTTAATAATACCTACCCCCTGGCTGGGGTAAACTACTTTCTGATCAACCTGAAAGTTCTTTGCCATCCTGCCCATCACCTGTAAAATATACCAAAAAATAAGGAATTGTTAAAGGGGGCGGGCCCAGGGCGATATGGATTCCTAAACAGTGTCAGGTTCTTTTGGCGTTAGCGGCGGCGGCCGCCGAGAATAATTGTTTTTGCATTTCTTCGTTGTGAAGATTTTTTTTGACAATTCTGTTATTCCATTCTTCTTTCGACATGCCGGGATTTGCGATCAGGTATGCCGCGATTGTATCCAGCATATCAGAGCGCTCCATATAGTCCGCGGCTAAGGATATTACATTGGCACCGAACCTGATCCTGATGTCGCAGGCCTGATCCGGAACAAATGCCACAGCTGCGCGGATATCGTGCGTGTACAACCTCGCGCAGCGGGCGACAGGGCTGGCGCCGCTGGCGGTCAACAGTACAGCGCGGTTTTCTGTAGCTGTGACAAGTTTGGCGGCGATGTCCGCAGTATCATCCCCGGTAATTTTTTTTATATCAAAATGTTTACTTATTTCCGGATTATCCAATGCATAGACCAGATCGAACTCCTGCACCACTTCAGACATTTTCAACAGGGCGGCAATAATCTCTTTTGTCGTTTTCTCGAACCTTTCTATGGAAATAAAATAAACATTCTCTTGCGGCATATAAGAATAATGACAGATTAATTAGGGTTTGTAAAGGAGAGATTAAGAAAGCCTTAATTTTACCGATAATTATTACGATGAACCGGAAACTTTTTCATTTTTTCTTCTTTCTGTGTCCTGTCCTCCTTGCCGCTCAGACTGGCCCGGCCCCGAATAATCCCAACCTGGAAATAGTGCAGGGGGATACGAGAGTCGAGGAGCGGGCGGATGGGGGCTTTCATCTGTACATACGGAAAAAACCCGGCCTGGGTTCGGTGTTAATTACCGAGTCTACCAGGGACCCCTCCTTGACATCTGCCAATTATGCTTACCGGGCGCCGGAATGGAACCCCATTAACGGAGACGAAATCCGTATTCTGGACGGAGAACCCATCCCCAAATCGGCGCAAATCTGGTCCCTGATCGATTCCACTCCGGAATTTCACAGCGAATTGGGCGAGGCTTTCCATATTTTTATTCCTTATATCCTCCACTACGGTTATGAAACTACCCGGCATGGCGAAATTGCGGTAAAAGACGGAACCTACCTTAACATCAGGGCATTTTCCCTACCTTACGCAGATTACCGGGGCAGCTTTCGCGACAACCCTTTTGTCCTGGTAGTGGCGGAGCAGCAGCCTCAGCCGGGTCCTCCAACGGGAAATTACATGAAAGAAACCCTGGCTGCCTTTACTGACATTGCCGAATGGGGCAGGGGAAGTATGTTTTATTCCACCGGACCCGCCAATACGATGGAACAGATAAAAACAGTTCTCGAGAGAGAACCGGGCCCCAAGGATTTGGTGATCTGTCTGGATACCACCGGTTCCATGAAAAATGACTTCGCGGAAATTAAACAAAACTTGGTTCCTTTGCTTGGCCAAACCCTGGGTACATCGGGCTGGCGGATCGGGATGGTTCTTTTTAAGGACTATAACGAGGAGTACATTACCAGGGTTATTCCTTTTACTGCCGATTTAAACCAGGTCCAGCGTAGTCTGAACGGGATCAATATCCGGGGCGGCGGGGACATACCCGAGGCAGTTTACGAAGGGCTCTATGACAGTGCGGTACGATTTACCTGGGAAGCCGAAAAGCGGCTTATTATTCTAATCGGAGACGCCCCCCCGCACCTGCGGCCCCGGGGTAGAATTACAAAAGAGATGGTTCAGGCCGCCGTGGCCGAGCGAAACATCAGAATCCATGCGCTGATCCTTCCCCAGTAGAAGTAAACGGCGTTTTATGGAAGCATATACATAGATGACCATAAACGCAGGCGGAAAAACCATCACCCTTATCGGTACTGCCCATATTTCCAAAGAAAGCATAGAAGAAGTACGCAAAGCCATACTGGAAGAAAAACCCGACATGGTCTGTGTGGAACTGGACAAGGGCCGTTATGACGCAATAAACAACAATGCCTGGGATAAACTGGATGTAGCCAGGGTCTTTAAAGAAGGAAAAGGTTTCCTGCTCATGGCTAATTTGGTCCTGGCGGGTTTTCAACGGCGGCTGGGAAACGAATTGGGAATTAAGCCCGGGGAAGAAATGAAAGCCGCCCTGGAAACCGCCGGGGAATTGGGGATTCCCCATGCCCTTTGTGACCGGGAAGTACAAATTACCCTTCAAAGGGCATGGTCCAGATGCAGTTTTTGGAATAAATCCAAGCTGCTGGCGTCCCTTCTGGCCAGCGCTTTTTCTACGGAAAAACTAAGTGAAGAAGAAATAGAAAATTTAAAAAACCGCAGCGAACTGGACGGGATGATGAATGAGTTGGCATCCTACCTTCCGCCGGTCAAAGAAACCTTAATAGATGAAAGGGACCGTTTTTTGGCGGCAAAGATCTGGACCGCCGGAGGAACCCGAAGCCTGGCTGTGGTAGGGGCCGGTCATCTGGAGGGGATTAAAACTCATCTGGAAAAAATCGCCGCCGGCGAAGAAGATGCAGCTGTGGAGGATTTGAATCAAATTCCGCCCAGAGGAATTTTTTCCCGCCTTGTCCGCTGGATAATTCCTGCATTAATAGTCGGGATGCTTGTTTACGGTTTTTATAAACTGGGGGTTTCTTCCAGCTTTTCCATAATGCTCCGGTGGCTGTTCTGGAACGGAGGTCTTTCCGCCCTGGGAGCGATCCTTGCCCTGGGTCATCCGCTCTCTGTTTTGGTTTCCTTCCTGGCAGCGCCTGTTACCTCTACAACCCCTTTTATAGGAGTGGGAGTATTTACCGGCCTGACGGAAGTAACATTCCGTAAACCCAGGGTAGAGGATGCCGAATCCATTAACGACGACATCGGCAGCATCAGAGGGATATACCGTAACCGCATAACAAGGGCCCTTCTGGTGTTTTTTTTATCTTCCATGGGCAGCACCGCCGGAACTTTTATCGCCATACCTTCCATAGCCGGACAACTCTTTAAATAAAAAAAGGGTAAATATTTTAGGGCAGTACCGCTTCCGGTTTCCGGCGGCGGGCGGGCCGTTCTATCAACTCGTAGGTGGTTCCCAGGGTTTCTTCCGTATCCAGGTAAGCGTAAAACCCGTCTCCGTCCAAGCCGTGGCCCCCGCCTTCCATAATAACCTTAAAACCTGCTTCTTCTGCTTCCTCTATGGCAGTACGGATATTGTCCACATAAATTCCCAGGTGGTGCTGTCCGTATCCGTGTTTTTCGATAAATTCTGTAAAGATTGTTTGTCCTTCCAGGGGCTGGATCAGTTCTATCCGGGTACCGCAAATATAGTTAAGCCCTATGCGGCTTGAATAGGAAGTGTTTTTTCCCCGGTAGATCATACGGCTCAGAATCTCCGGGCCGTAGGTGTAAACCTGCCAGCCACCAACGCCGAAACGGTCGATGTAAGAGCGGATACAGGCTTCCAGATCCTGTACCAAAAAACCAGCCTGAAAGGGTTTATCTCCCGCTAAAAAGCTCAACATATGGAAAACCCTTTATGCTTTTTCATAATCCCTGTAGAGAAAGCGGCGTATTTTTTTCTGGGCGTTCTTTTCAAATTCCTCCTGGCGGAGAGTAAAGTCTGCAATCTTTTTAAAGCCCGGAAGGCCGCGGTTTACCTGTTCAATTTCCTTTTTAGCCAGAGAGCGAATAAACTCTTCCTCTTCGCTGCTGAGACTGCCTTCCGCGCTTATCTTTCCCGGATAATCCTGGCATATGGTTTCCCGGTTAGGGACTACCACGGCAAAGATGTGTTCGCCGCCGGTTTTATCTTTCCGTCCAAGAACAAGGATTTCTCCTACTATACGGGAACCGTTAAAGTAGAGTTCTATTTCTTCGGGGTAAATATTTTTACCCCCGGAACTGACAATCAGGTTTTTCTTGCGGCCGTTGATGTAAAGAAAACCATTTTCATCCCGATATCCCAGATCTCCGGTCATGAGCCAGCCGTCAGCCGTAATTACTTCTTTAGTAGCTTCGGGATTTTCGTAGTAGCCCAGCATGACGGAGGGGGACTTTACCATAATTTCTCCCACGCCGAATTCATCGGGATTATCGATTCGTATTTCAGTATATTTGACCGGCAGTCCCACGGAAACATTGTTCTTAAAACCGGGGGTGCCCACGGAAATCAGGGGGGCGTTTTCGCTCATTCCATAACCATGGAAGATGTTGAAACCCAGGGATTCAAAAAAATCCGCCGTATTGGGGTTTAGGGGGCCTCCGCCGGCTACCATAAGACGGACACTGCCCAGTCCTGCTTTTTTCCGTACAAATTTCAACATTATCTGGCCGAACCGTACCTTGCTTTTTCTTGCCTGGGTCAAAGAAATATTTCGTAGAATATTGATAATGAACTTTACCGGGGGAGACAGCTTATTCAGCCCTGAATCTATAGCATCCTTAATTTTGTCGTAAAGCAGAGGTACGGCTATAAGCAGACGGCCCTGGGCATCCCGGATGTCGTCGATTACCACTTTCCCTACAAGTTTTTCAACAACAATAGTTCCTGTTCCCCGGACCAAAGGCGCCAAAAAAGAACATGTGGTGGGATAAGTATGGTGCAGCGGAAGGACATTGATAAAAATATCATCCGGTTCAGGCTGAATGGATTGGATTGCTGCGCTTACATTGGAAAGAATTGCCCTGTGGGAAAGCAGTACTCCCTTGGCAAAACCGGTAGTACCGGAGGTAAAAACAATGGATGCCGGACAGTTTCCTGATATACTGCTTTCATCCGGAAGTTCTACAGAAGTATCTTTACCGAAATTCCGGAACTTGTCTGTTTTTTCATCATCGATGCAGATTTTTAAATTCTCCTGAATAGTAAGCGCTTGGGCAAATTCTTCCTTTCGTTGTGAGTAAAAGAAAACTTTTGCTTTGGCAATATCAAAGATATTGCTGCATTCTTTATCGCTTACAAGGTAATCCACAGGAACAATGGCACAACCGGCAATGACCGTACCAATCCACACCGCCATCCATTCAGGGCGGTTTTCTGCCCAAAGGACAACCCTGTCCCCTTCTTTAAGCCCTGCTTTACGAAGTCCCCGGGCTATGCGGCGGCACTCGGTGGCAAAGGAGCTATAGGACCAGCGCGTAAAATCAAGTTGTCTGGAAGTTCGGTAAAAGACAGCGGTTTTTTCGCCGTATTTTTTTTCGATACTGTTCAGCCAGGCGATAAAATTCGGGTAATCAAATTCAGGCCAGTCGGCGCAATATTCATTCCAATGCAGCATGAGCTTAGTATGATATAACTGTAAATTATGTCAATATAAAAAACCCAGGAAGTGCAACTTTTCTGATTTTTTTGGGTCTAAACAAATTTAGTTCATTTTAAACTAAAGGTTAATTTTACCGGATTGTGGTTCGAATTTTTAAAGTCCAGGTCCAGGGTATGAACTGAAAGCAATTCCACATTAGGGGATAAGATAAAGCCATCTGTAATATAAAATTGATGTCCTTCCCGGCTGCCTTCGTAGGGTTTGTCCAGAGACCGGCGGCTGGGAACTTCGGGGTCCGCTGCCAGGATCCACCCCTCATCAAAGAGGGAATTGTCTACCATGCCGGGGGAAAAGTACAGGTTTGATTGAACAGGAAATACATCTTTTAATGCAGGAAAAACCTGGTTAAAATCCCCTCCGGCAATGCAATAATTCCCCCTGGCATATTCGGCTTTCAGGAATTCTGCCAATACCTTTGTTTGGGCTAAACGTCCGCCCCCATCGGAATCGTAGGCGTCAAGATAAAGGTTTACCAGTACCAGTTCTACGCCGGTATCCTGGACCGGCACTCTCTCCACCAAAAGACAGTGTTTTTGCCGGTAAATCCGCTCCGGCCAGGGAAAATCACCATGAAGGCTTATCCTTTCCGCGGTACTGTTGTAACTATTAAGTATAAGAAGGCCGCTTTCCACCCTTCCTATAAAATGAGGAAAGGGAAAGAAAACCGGAACAAAAAGACATTTAAAATTATAGGCAAAAGAGGAAGAACCCTTCCAGGTTTCGGAAAAATATGCCGCCTGGTTGATTCCATATGACCGCCTGGAATTGACATCTACTTCCTGTAAAAAAACAATATCAGGGGAAGAGGCGGAAATAAAAGCCTGTATAGCCCAAATATTTTCTTCCACAATACTGGCCGAGGCCGGACGGATACTTTTGCCCCCCTCGGTAAAAAAATCTTCCCGGGTATCAAGAGAAGCATAGCCAATATTCCAGGAATACAGCTCAATTGGCTGGAAACGATCCGGCCTCTGGGCCGAAGCAGAAGAAACCGGCACGGTCTCCCTGGCAGCAGGCAGATATTCACCGGCATTATACCACATTATTCCTGCACCGGCAAAAAGCAGGAGCAGAACCGTAAAAACGGCAATAATCAGAACAATTATTATGGGTTTTGACATTCCATTTCCGGTATTCAGCTTTACAAGTCTATTTTCGACTGAAGATTTTTTTGTATATAGGTTCTGATTTTTGACCTGACCATGGGATCCAGTCTTTGTGTAAAAAGAAATACATATACCTTGTTTGCCCCATCCTGGCGGGAACCAAATACAATACCTTCCGCTTTTAAAAGGACACTCTGGAGTTTTATCTGCATATCAGTCATAAGAGAATTTTTTTCCAGTCCGGGATCCTGGGAAAAAAGACAGGAAATACCTACCACGCTGATGTCCTGGATTTGTCCAATAATGTAATCATTGTTATGAGGAACATTAAGTGTAGTCATGACTTCACCCCGTGTGTCGGCCCTGATATATTTACGTCTGCCCCTGGCATCCACTGCCTTTAGAATGTCCAGCAGGGCGGTAATTACCTTGGCAGTGCCCAGTTTTACAGGAATAAAACCGCAGGAAACTTTAATGGTATTTACATAAAGCTGGCGGGCATCATCACTGTTAGTATTGGAAAGAATCCCTATTCCCACGTTTTTTGTTGCCTGATCATCCAAAATCCCGCGGATCCAGGCTTCCCATTTATCCGCAGAAATGCCTTCATCAACACTGGCAAAGACTATGGAATCGGGATTTTTTTTTAAAACCGTCTTGAGTTTTTTTTCATCTTTGGTTATATAAACCTCATGCTCCTGTTGAATAAGGTCCGAAATAATTTCGTTCTGTACAAATGCAGATGGATGAATAAAAAAAATCTTTTTCCCGGTTATCGGGGTATTATCTTCTGCCATGTCAATATAATAACCCAAAAAAACATTATCTGCAAGCAATTTGCGGCTCTGCGTACTCTGCGAGGTGAAAAATCAGGAAACTCTCTCAAAATTACGATGTTAAGCCAGCTTGTGGCTTTTTTATTTGCCATAGTTATTTTAGGTTGTTCAAAAACGTCTGCCCCGGACACCTTCAGGGCAGAATATGTTCTGGGCACTTTATGCCGGATTGATCTCTTTGAAAACGGAAGCGCCGGACTGTATAGCATGCTCTTTACCAGACTTTCGGAACTGGATCGCATCTTTAGCGCTAACAGGGAAGATTCCGGACTGGCCATGATTAGCCGGAGTGCCGGACTGGAACCTGTCCGGATATCTCCGGAATTATTTACTGTTCTGGAACGATCTCTTTATTATGCCGAAGTATCCGGCGGCGCCTTTGACCCAACCCTGGGGCCCCTGATAAAGCTCTGGGGCATCGGCACAGAAAACCCCAGGATTCCTTCGGACGGAGAAATCCGGAATACCCTGGATCTGGTAGACTGGCGGGATCTGGAATTAACAGGGACTGGTGGAACGGAAAGAACAGCCTTCCTTAAAAAACAGGGTATGTCCCTGGATTTGGGAGCCATTGCCAAGGGTTATGCCGCAGATGAGCTGGCAGGCTTATTACAGGCAAATGGAATACCCAGGGCGCTTATCGACCTGGGGGGAAACATTTATGTCTGGGGGAAAAAAGCTTCCGGCGGGCCCTGGCGTATAGGAGTACAGGACCCCACTGATGTACGGGGAACCTATGCGGGAGTTCTGGAAATGAAAGAAAGCATTTCGGTGGTAAGCGCCGGAAAATATGAACGCTATTTTACCGGAATAGACGGTAACCGTTACCACCATATCATGGAATTACAGGAAACCGGAGGAAACAGGCAGGGATATCCGGTAGAAAATAACCTTCTTTCCGTTACGGTTATTGCTTTTTCTTCCATGGATGCCGATGCCCTGTCTACTTCCTGTTTTGCTTTGGGATACGAAAAGGGACTTGACCTGGCAAAGGCAAACGGGGCGGAAATCCTTTTTATTTTTGAAAACAAAACAATCCGGGGCAGTGCGGGAGCTCTGGAAGCATTTTCCGCAAGCGGAGATTACCGGGTTATTTATTGATAGACATCGATGGTATAAATTAATTCTCCGGATTCCAAATTATAGACCCTTCTTTTAAAATTTAAAGGAATTTGTATATCTTTTAATTTTTTACCGCTGAATTCATCTACAATAATAACAACTTTTACAATAATATATTCTACAGCCATTTTTCTGGTTTCATTTTCTGCTTTTAACCATTCAACCCTGTTTACAACAGGGGTTTGAGGCCAGATATTGGCAATAAAAAAAGTCAAAAGCGCATTTTCCCGGGAATCATTAAAGTCCGCATTTGGCGCCATATGTCCCCGGTCATAGCCGGAATTGGTATAATCACTGTGTTGGGGCAGGGAATAACCATTTTCGGCCAAAAGACTTTGCAATACGCCGCCGTCCCTGTTTTGTGTAAATGTTGCAGAGGGCCGTCTTACGGATACACTTTCTACCCGCTCTTTGGTCAGAATGTAGGTAATAATATGCGGCCCCATATTAACCGCATCATAGCAGCCGGAATAAAGAGTTTCTTCTTCATTCGAAACCGTAAATTCAAAATGCCCGGGCAAATCGCAGGTAAATACAAATGCAATGCGAAAAAACAAAAGAAATAGTATTAATTTTTTGGTCATTTTTGGTTTAACCCTGTTTTATGTTCACCGCCAAATGCGGCGTATACGTGATCCCGTTTTAGTTTTCGAAGTTCCGCAAGGATCATAATTCCGGTGCAGACAAATGCAAAACTATCGGCCACCGGAGGAGTGGCCGCCACCCCCCACAATCCCCAGATTTTCCCAAAAATAAGGAGCAAAGGAATAAGAAAAATAACCTGACGAAGCATGGAAAGAAAAATCGATATTCCTGGACGCCCTGTTACTACAAAAAAATTGGTCGCAATAATGGTAAAACCGTTTAAGGGCATGGAGATAATAATAATCCTAAGAGCAAGGGGGGTAAATTGCAAGAGAGACGGACTTCCCTTTGGCGCAAATATTTGAATAAGAAAACGGGGAAAAAGCTGCCCCAGGATAAAACCTAAAAGACAAATTGCCGTAGCTCCGCTTATAGCCAGGAGAAAAGTTTTTAGGACCCGGTCATACTTTTTTGCCCCATAGTTGTAACCCAGAATGGGCTGTGCTCCCTGGTTAATTCCGAAGACCGGCATAAAAAAAAGCATGGTTATGGACATGATAATGTTAAGTCCGGAAAGGGCCGTGTCACCTCCTCCTAAACCCAGAGTTGCAGCGCCATACCAGCCCAAACTCATATTAAAAAGAAGCTGCACCGTCGACATGGCAAACTGAAGAAAGAATTGAGAGGAACCGAAACTCATAATGTCCAGGACAATTCTGGCTGAAGGACGGAAACTTTGACGAGTCAGGTGAATTACCGCTTTTTTTCTGAAGTTAAAAGAAAGTATCCATATGGCTGAAAGAAACTGGGAAATAATTGTTGCCCATGCGGCGCCCTCGACGCCCCAGCCAAGGACAATAATAAATACCGGGTCGAGGATTATGTTCATCCCGGCCCCTATTATCATGGCGAGCATGGTGATCTTGGGAAAGCCCTGGGCCCGGGTACAGTGGGAAAGGCCGAAACCAGTCATAAAAAATACCTGGCCGTAGAGGATTATTCTGTAATAACTACGGGCATAATCCAGTGTGCCGCTTCCTTCTTCAGCGCCCATCCGTTCAAGAATTTGATCCAGAAAAATCATTTCCACAGACATGATTATCAGGGCGGAAATTACAAGGAGGAAAAGACAATGGTTTAAGGCATTTTCCGCATCATTTTTACGGCCCTGACCCAGACGCATGGAAATAAGGTTTGCCGATCCCACTCCAAAGAGCATGGAGAAAGCCATGGTGATTGTCATAAGGGGCAATACCAGAGAAAGGCCGCCCAGGGCGGTTTCATTTACTCCCCGTCCTACCCATATGCGATCAACCACATTATAAAGGGCATTTGCTATCATCCCGGTAATGGCGGGGATGGAAAATTGCAGTAACAGCCGACCCACAGGCTCGGTTCCCAAACGGTCTGCGGCATTGGCCCGGACTGTCATAGGGTAATTGCTTTTTTCTTCCACTCGGGAAGAAGTGTTTCCGGTTCTTCGGTCAGAGCCAGAGTAAGGAGTGACGTTCCGGTTTTAAAAACTTCTTCCAGAAGATTCATTTCGTCAGGGTTAAAGTCCGACAACACCCAGCGGGCTATTTCGCCGTCTTTGCCATCCTGGCGGCCATCATGGCGGCCTGGCATACTGCCTAAAGGACGGCCGACACCGATGCGAAGACGCCAAAATTCCGCAGTTCCCAGGGTGTCTTTTATCGATCTCAGTCCGTTATGCCCCCCCATACCCCCTGCAAATTTTAAAGAAAGTGTCCCCAGGGGCAACTCCACCTCGTCATGGACAGCGATAATTTCCTTGGGCTGTATTTTATGGAATTCTGCTACGGCTTGTACTGAAAGACCAGAAAGATTCATATAGGTTTCAGGGATTAGAAAATGACAGTTGTTAAGTGCGGCCTGTGCAAAACGGCCTCTGAATTTTTTTTTCCAGACAAGATCATCATAAAAAGAAAGTCTTTCCGCCAATAGCCGGCCTGCATTATGTCGGCTGCGGGCATATTCGCCCCCAGGGTTTCCCAGAAAGACTGTCAGTAAAAGCATAGGAGCCTTATTCTAGCATAAAAAGGCATGGCTTCACTATAATAATTCATGGATTATACACAGACAACCTCCCATGCATGCACTGTTTCCGGTGATGATGAACAATCAGCTTCCTTCAGTTCACGACCCGCAGATACGCCTGGAGAAACTTTTAACAGGCTTTACGGCATTGTAAAAAAACTCAGGGGCGAGGGCGGCTGTCCCTGGGACAGGGAACAAAGCCCCATTTCCCTCCGGGGCGATCTAGTCGAAGAATGTTACGAGTGTATCGAAGCCATAGATGAACAAAACCCTGTTCATATAAAAGAAGAATTAGGGGATCTTTTTCTGCTGGTAACCATGATTTCCTATATTCACCAGCAGGAAGGACAATTTTCTGTTTCCGAAGTTCTGAAAGATATTTCCGAAAAATTAATCCGCCGCCATCCCCATGTGTTCGGCGGGATCCGGACGGATAATAAAAAGGGAACTATCAATTCTGCAAAAGTATTGGACAACTGGGCCAGGATTAAGGTTGAACAAGAAGGAAGGAAACCTAAAGATTCTGTACTGGACGAGGTATCCCGGGCATTGCCGCCCCTGGACAGAGCCTGGAAACTTCAAAAAAAAGCGGCTAAAAAAGGATTTGACTGGCCCAATTATTCAGGAGCCTTGGAAAAGTTGAAAGAAGAACTGGCTGAAGTAGAGGCGGCTGCACCTGAATGCTTCAGCAAGCAATCAGGAGGCCAGTCTGTTCAACTTGAAGAAGAACTGGGGGATCTACTTTTTTCTGCGGTAAATCTGTGCCGGTTTTTTAATGTAGTGCCATCATTGGCTTTGCAACGAACCAATGTTAAATTTACTGCCCGGTTTGCCCATGTAGAAAAAAAGATGAAGGAATGCGGTGCGGTCATGGAAACAGCAAATCTGGAACTTATGGATCGCTTTTGGAACGAGGCAAAAGCTCACAAGTAAAATTGCTCAGCTTTAATTTATTTTTTCAGGAGCCGCTCAAACGATTTCATCATTGCCGCATAACCGCCCCATGCGACTCGTTTATTGTCAGGATCAAGAACCCGGCAATGATGTGTGATTTGATTTTCCTGTACCCGCCAGCCATTAAAATTGGCTAATTCATTCCACAATACTTCTCCGCCTTTTGATTTGAATGGAATATTCGGCAAAGAGGGTAATTTTTCACCCATTGACAACAATTTTAAGCCTTCCTCAAACATTTTGACTACCATAAAAACCTCCAAATAAAAATTTAACCACTACTTACTACTCACTGCCTATATGGCGTAAAGATGCACAGCGCTTTAATTTTTCTGAAAAAAATAAAAAACGGTAAAAATGCTCAAAAACCAGTGTTTTCGTATTTTTTCTCTTAATATAGGCTAAACCCGACAAGAGGCTCCTGGGGACAAAACCGCGAAGGTGTGCCGGGCAGTATGCCAGCCGATGTTCTTTTTTGACAGCCTGGTTTCTTTAAGCAGGTATTCCTGAAAATTCTCAAGCCATTTTTCCGTAACGCCGCCCAGGGAGATATTACCGCCAGGGAACAATTCAAGGTATTTAATGGCTTTATGGGTGAAGTCATTCTGGCCCTGCCTGTCAGCAATGGTGTCGATGTACCCGCGCAGTTTCTTTCTCAATGCAAGGGGACGATATTCTTCATCTTTTTCAAAACATAATGACAGCTTTGCCATAATAAAAGCTCCTTTGCCGGGTTCCCCGGCGTTATGATTGCCGGGACCATACAGCCCCGGAGGGTTCAGATTATTTCCCGCTCGATTGCGTCCTTTAGCGCTTCCAGAGCAGTGTCAAGATTTTCAATGAAAGCCGCCCTCATAAGAACGTCCAGAAGTTTTATAGCGTCAGAACGGTCTTTAACCTCGGGGCGGTATTCAAACCTGATTCCCTTTTTCACCGCTAAACGCCGCCTTGCCAGATTGCACCGATATCTGACGGAAGCCCGATAAAACCTGAAAATCCTACTTGACGTTATTCCATTTATGGAATACAATAAGAATATGTGGGAAGTTGAATTTACCGACGAATTTGGAGAATGGTGGGAGACGCTGGACGCAGATTAGCGGGACGCTGTGACTTTTTCGATTGATATACTGGAAAGAAACGGCCCGTTGCTAAAGTATCCGTATTGTTCTGATGTCAAGGGATCCAAACATGGAGCTATGAGGGAGCTGCGGAGCCGGTGCAAAGGGAAACCCTTGCGGACGTTTTATGCTTTTGACCCCAGAAGGACCGGAATCTTGCTTATCGGCGGGGACAAGACCGGAGACGACAGGTTCTATGAAGTAATGATCCCCAAGGCCGACAAAATCTATGATGAGTACCTTAAAGAAATACAGGAGAAATACAATGGCTAGAAAATTTTCAGAACTAAGGGCCAAAATCAGCCCGGAGCGCAGAGCAAATATTGACAAGATGGTTGAAAAGGCTATGGCCGAAATGCCGCTTAATGAATTACGGAATGCCAGAGGGCTTTCTCAAAAGATGCTTGCCGAAGCCTTGAACATCCAGCAACCGGCTATAGCAAAACTGGAAAAACGGACGGACATGTATATCTCTACCTTGCGGAGCCATGTCGAAGCTATGGGCGGCAACCTTGAAATCCTGGCCCATTTCCCCGAAGGTACGGTAAAGATAGCAAATTTTTCACAGATATAACCATGCCAAGGATTCCGACTATTTACCTTGAAACTACGATTTTTAATTTTCCCTTTGTCGATGATGCTCCACAATACCAGGCGGAAGCCCGGCAACTGTTCGCGGAGATAAAAACCGAAAAGTTCCGGCCCTTCACCTCAGAATATGTCCTTGACGAACTTGAAGAAACAAAGGACGCAGAAAAGCTCAAAGAGATGAAGGCTCTCATTGCGGATAATGCGGTTGAAGTGCTGCCGGGAAATGATGAAACAATGCGGCTTGCAGATCTGTATGTTGCGGAGGGTGTTGTTCCAGAGAAGTATTCAACGGATGCTGTCCATATAGCCGCGGCAACTGTTGCCGGTCTTGATTTCATTATCAGTTTGAATTTCCGGCACATTGTAAAACATAAAACGATAATTCAGACAGAGATCATCAACGCCCGCGAAGGGTTCAAGCGGGTGTTTATACATACCCCTGCAGAGGTGATAGACCATGAAGAAAACCCTTGACGATTACATGAAAGATCCGGATCTTGCCAGAGAACCGCAAGCACTTCGGGAAGTACACGCAATCCGCCTCAAGCTAAAGGATGAGCGTAAGGGAATGTCCCCGGCAGAGTATAACGCCGCTGTTCATCAAAGGGCTCTTCGTTTCCTTGGCTCTGACATTTCTCCTCAAACCTCCGGGGCAACGCAGTAATCTGCAGAGAAACCGATTGAAGTGGTAGATGTGGATTTGTGGACATAAATGGACATAAAAAAGAGGCTGTTGGTCAGTTGACGGTAGGGGGCATTGCCCTTGTCCGTCCCGCATGGCAGTCTCTTTCAGCGCTCGGCGCCTATTAATAATATCGGGGTACATATTGTAATAAAACATAGTGGAAAATGACACAAGATAGTAAAACTGTGTTTCTCGGGCTTGGATGCGACAGCCTCTTAGGAACGTCGTTAAGTCTTTACTATACAAGGAATTATGAAACAAAATGAATCAGAGTAAAGCAACAAAAAAGACCGCCAAAAGGCGGCCTAAGCTCCCCCGCGCGGATTCGAACCACAGACCCAGTGGTTAACAGTCAGGGGGATGACCTGTCTTCGCTATCTAACGCTTCTCGTAAGTGCTTGTAATATAAGGACTTACATACATAAGCCAGATTTTATGTTATCCGAAATTAGTAAAAAGGTCAAGGATTCTGTTGACCATTTTGTTGACCATTTGCAGGAAAATGGGTTTGCCGGAATATTACTCATTGACCGGTTATTTATCTAAAATTCAAGTAATTGGAACAAAATGTAGCAAGGGACAAAGTCAGGTAGTAGGTTTTTTCCATAGTGGGATTTCCTTCATTTTTCCACTTGCTATTATCAGAACGGCTTTTAAGGACTAATGTTTATGAGCTTGACTAGATGAATTATAGTTCATATATTTTTGCTTATGGGATGGGAAGTAGAAACGACAGATGAATATGATACTTGGTTTTTAGAACAATCTGAAAATGGGCAGGAAGCAATCCGTATGAAGGTTGAACTTCTTACAGAATATGGTCCACACTTGCCCCGTCCCCATGCTGATACTTTGAAAGGAAGCAACTTGAGTAACCTCAAGGAGTTGCGGGCGCATACTGAGAATAATGTGTTTCGGGTAGCCTATCTATTCGATGAGGAACGTAAAGGGGTTTTGCTAATAGGAGGTGACAAAAAAGGTAAGAATGAAAAGCGGTTTTATCGAAATCTGATAAAACTGGCCGAAGAAATATACCAGCAGTATCGCAATTAAAGGTTGAAGGAGAATAAAGATGGGCAAAATAAAAATTTTGAAAAAAACACACCCAATAAGCGAACTTGATGAAAAAATGAATCCAGCCGTTTTAGAAAGAGCCAAAAAAATGGCACAAAAAGAAAGTCTTAATATCCGGCTTGGTATGCTACGGGAGAAATACGGTGTAAAACAAAGTGAAATTACAAATTTTACCCAGACCGCAGTCTCAAAACTTGAAAACCGTAAAGATATACGGATTTCAACATTGATAGATTATTTGGACAGCCTTGGTATGGGTTTGGAGATAACCGCGCATCCCAAAAACTCGACTAAGAAGGAATTGTTGTTACGGGTATGAGCCATATAAAGGAATTATCTCTTCAGATTTTATGAGCATTTTAAAATTCCAATTTTTACATCTTTAGTCAATGGAAAAGTGAAATTCATAAATGGAGTAAAAATGGATATTTTTTTAATGATGAATTTGAAAAACTTAAAAAAGATCCCGCAAATCTATTTTCTATGATTTATAATATAGAAGATAAAGATAAAAGAAAAATATTTTTAACAGAAATAAATCACAAAGATAATATAGATTTATGTGCTTATGCAATTAAAGCAATTAAAAATGGTCACGATGCATGGTTAATAAGCATATCTCTGGAAGACATTATTGGAGATCTAAAACTTAATAAAGAAAGTCTACTTGGATATTTTTCAATTATGAATCAAGTATTACATAAAAAAATACCTAATACTACCCGATATACATAAATTCAAAACATTACATCCAAGCAACCAGTTTTCGCAGAAGAATTTTTGGAATACTTGATGTTGTCGGATGAATCTTTTGTTTTTCATTACATTATAGAAATTATTTTTAATCTGAATCAAATTGATGCAAAGGAAAAACACTCAAGACTATTACTAATGGCAAATTCAACTATAGAGACAAAAGCAATTTGTGGCATCAATGGACTTGGTCGATTAAAATATCCAACTGACGATAATCATGAACTAATAAATAATACATTATTGTGTTTTGATTCACTTGTTAAAAAAGAGCATTATGCAATTAATGGGGACCTATCACAATTATTCCTTTTTAGTTTCTTTAGTAATAAAATCAATTAATTCTTTAACTGGTTTAGTGTTTTTTATTATCTCTACTGCATTTATAGAATAGAGTACATCTTCATCTGTAATCTCAAATCGGTATGGATAACGAATTTCATTTGTAAACTTATTCAAAATTCCACACTCTGTTCTAATATTTTTAAATTCAATATGATTTTCAATGCATAGATCAAGAAGTAACGTTAAATTATGTGTTTTAGGTGCTATAACATCAACATAAGCTAAATAGCCTTTTAAATATTTTTCGGCTGCTTGAGAGCAATGGTAACATATAATTTCAAAAGGCCTGCGTATTTGTTCGTTTAATATTTTGGCGGCATACAAATCTTCATCAGCAATTGTAAGCCAGTCTAAAACATCATTAATTTTCATATATTATTTTTCCTTTTTGGAAAATAGTTTCTTCGAGAATGTTTTCAATTTTTCTAATTTTAAATACACTTTCCCTATTTAACAAAATATCAACAAAATACAATTTTTTAAGGCTCAATTCCACCATTATTTTACCATATAGTTGTAAAATATTTTCAACACTATCGGGTAGCACAATATAAATATCAATATCGCTATTGTCTGTTGGTTTACCATAAGCATAAGAACCGAATAAATATATACATTTTGCTGAAACATATTTAAGAATGGATCCCTTAATAATGTCTATTTTTTCCTCAAAAGTTACCATATTTTAATTATATTGAAGTTATTCTTTCCTGTCAAGTGTTTATTTTTGCCATATTATATCAATGTCAACAAGTTAAGCCCTCAACAGTTTGATTTGTGATTATGGTGGAACTTTACTTTACGCGGAGCGGTTCTGGGGATGGAACGGCCTGGACGTAAAGGGACTGGCTTTACCTTC
>JAIRRF010000225.1 GCA_031256115.1 Treponema sp. | reverse complement strand
GGCGATAGTTTTCAAAATATGATTGACGGTTTTATTAAAGAGATGGGATACAATGAAGCCCTGAAAGTCTGTGGCTTGCCTCAATCAGACATCACCCAAAATGAGATAGAAAACTTTCTCCGGGAAATGGGTTACATAGATTGATTAACCGCACTGTGAATACTGCCCCGGAAATTCGACACATGGAACGACACATGGATAGCGGTTTTTAGTACGCTTATATACTCTTTTGGGTCTCTGGGGAGTACAATCCTCTTGAACATATCCTCATTTTGGGTCATAATAAGCTTCAATAATACGCAATGAGCCATTCGGGGCTGTCTCGTAATGCGCAGGTCTGGGGTTCAACTCCCCACTTTGGCTTATGTGGTGGAATCCCCTTAATTTTAAGGAAGCTGTCTGGTATTACTGGCATCTTGCCGGTGCGGAAGTCTTTATTTGCCGCACAGGTATATTTTGGCAGGCTTTTTGCCGGACAATACCCTGGAAACAGCGGGAAAATTTCTGTACAGGCCCGGTAGAAAAAGCGCCGGATTTGTTTGCCGAATTGCAAAAAACTGCCCTGGATTGTAAAACAGCGTCCCTGTGCCCCTGTCTTCCCGAAAAGCCATTTTTGCTGAACCTGAAGGGACAAAAACTTTTTCCCGGTACGGAAATGACTTTGGATCTGGAATTTCCCCCGGTACTCCGCTTAACTGCGGCAGAAGGGAATTCGGAGCAGAATACAATTTTTTCATTCATTCTCTTTGAATTAAAGGAAACCCTATACAGCCCGCATACTATGGACGGTACCTTTTGTTCATCCATTTCTGCCTCCAAGCTCCCCGGCGCAATGATCAATTGCTCCATGCTGATTAGGAACCGGACAAAAACCGTTATGGAACTGGATGCTATTCCTTTTTTTGCCGATATGCTTTCCATATACGAAATTAACGGAAAACTGGTCTCTGATACCCCGGTCATTGATGCCATTGCCAACGGCTTCCGTATGAGCTATATGAACATTAAAAGAAATCATGGAACCATTCTTGTCCATGGCTGCAAAAAAGGATTATCTCTGGGAAAACAATTCTTTATTAACAGAAAAGGGCTTTAGGATGATTCACGAGATATTTAGTTTTGGTTTACATGATTTTCTCAGCGAAATCGATATTGTAAGTCTGTTACACCGCCTGATAATCATGATATTATCAGTGGTTTTTATCCTGACCATGTTTCACCTGCTTAAACTCTTTTTTGGCAGGCTTTTTAAGGGAAAAATCAGCGAAACCAGGCGGTCAATAGTAAAAAAGGGAATACAATATGCGGGTTTTGTCCTGGCGGTTCTTTTTGTATTCAAGAGTCTTGGCATTGATACAAACGCCATTCTGGGAGCTGCCGGGATTGCCAGTGTCGTGCTTGGTTTTGCTGCCCAAACCTCGGTTTCCAGTTTAATTTCAGGTTTCTTTTTGCTTTCGGAAAAATCCTTTGCGGTGGGAGACACAATCAAGGTGGATAATACCACCGGAGTAGTGCTTTCGGTGGATCTTCTTTCGGTAAAACTGCGGACATTTGATAATCTTTTTGTAAGGATTCCGAATGAGGCAATTATTAAAAGCAGTATGACCAATATTACCCGGTTTCCCCTAAGACGGCTGGACTTAAATTTTCTGGTGGCCTATAAAGGAAATCTTGAAAAAGTCCGGGATACCCTTCTGCAATTAGCTGCGGAAAACCGGTTCAGCCTGGAAAATCCCGCGCCGTTTTTTGGCATTGATAAATTAGGCGAATCCGGAATTACCGTTTTGTTTAATCTATGGTTTGAGTCAAGTAATTTCTCGAATCTCAAAACTTCAATCATCATGGACATAAAGAAACGCTTTGAATCCGAAGGGATCGAAATACCCTGCCAAAGGATCAATGTTACGGTAACCGAACCGTTACGGCAACCGTAACATTTGAATGGCTTACACGGTACTCCTCTTTATTTTCTTGGTCGTAGTCATCTCCATAGGAGAACCCAGGATCGTAGTTCTTTCAATACGTTGGTAGGGAAGAAGTCTCTGGTTGACCTCGCTGACTATCCTGTCGATGTGTCCCTTGATTATTTTTTGGTCAGGCGGGGCATCTCCTTCGGCCCATTTATAATCCTGATTTGGATGGATTAAGGCTTCGATATGCTCGGCTTTATCATCCTTTCCTTCGGTGTAACCCCGGATCAGGATCTGATCGATTGCCTCGAAGAGCTGGACTTCATTTTCGATTTCTTCGGGATATACATTCTTTCCCCCTTCGGTAACTATGGTATTTTTTGCCCGGCCTGTCAGGTACAGGTAATCTTCGCTGTCCAGATAACCCAGGTCGCCGGTTTTCAGATAGCCGTCGGGAGTAAAAGTCTCGGCTGTTTCTTCGGGCAGTTCAAAATAACCCTTCATTACCATGGGGCCCTTAAGGATCACTTCCCCTACACCCCGTTCGTCGGGATCCAGGATCTTCATGTCAATCCAGGGAAGAACCTGGCCCACGCTGGTTTCTATGTAATGTTCTTTCGGGTTCAGGTTAATTATGGGGCTGGTTTCGGTAAGGCCGTATCCTTGAATAAAGTCAAGTCCTAATTGGTTGTACTTTCTGAAAACACTGGGCGCCAGGGGGCCGCCGCCGCAGATGCAGATTCGCAGGGTTCGGAGGCTTGCCTTGTCCAGGATAAAACCAAACATTTTTTTGCCCGGATTCACCTTAAATACTTTTTTTATAAATCCCGATACGCCCATTAGAAAAGAAATAATTCCATAAACCACGGGCCCCTTTTCCTTTAGACCCCGGACTATGCCGGCCAGGACCTTATTAAAGAGCAAGGGTACTGCCAAAAGCATGGTTATCTTTGCCTCTTTTAAGTCGTGAAGAATAGCCTTGGTTACCATCCGTTTTCCAAAGACTGTTTCTGCCCCGCAGGAAAGGGCTTCGAACAGCACCGCCTGCATGCAATAGGCATGGTGGATAGGAAGCAATGCGTAAAAAACATCGGTGGGAAAAAGATCCAGGTGGCCCTGGGCCAGGTAACAGTCGGAGACAAAATTATTATGGGTCAGCATGGCTCCCTTTGGTTTTCCTGTGGTTCCGCTGGTAAAAAGAATCGACGCCAGGTCTTCTCCGGAGGCAGCTTCGATCTCCGCTTCGGGTCCGTCTAAATCGTAGACATAGGTACCCGTCCCCTGTTTTAGTGAAACAATCTCTTCCAATTGTACTTTGGCAAAACGGTCGTATTTTTCTTCGTCCACGAAGAGGATCCGGGCCCTGGAAGTTTTAAGGAGCAGCTCGGTCTCTTCGTCTTTAAGCTGGTAATCCAGAGGAACCGCCGTGGCCCCGGAAAAGAAGATCCCAAAGTAAGCAACAGCCCATTCAGGGGAGTTTTTCCCCGTTACAGCGACTTTGTCGCCCTTCCTGATGCCCTTACTGTGGAGCCACCGGGCTACGGCCTTTATTTTGACAAAGGATTCATTGTAAGTAAGGCTGATTCGATCCGGTTCATAAATGGTAAGACAGGGCCTTTCCCCAAAGCGATGGCAGGTAATGGTAAACATCTCCGGCAAGGTAGGCCACTGGCCCTGAAAAAACTTTCCCCGGTATTCATCCAAAAAAGCCCAGGGTGTACGGCCATTGCTTCCAGTCTGTTGCATGATTATCCTCCGATTTGTTAATTCAGTTAAAATAGTTTAGTTGAGTATATATTTTTACAGATTAAATTTAAAGAACATCACGTCCCCGTCCCGGACGATATATTCCCTCCCTTCCATCCGGTACTTTCCCGCTTCCCTTATCCTGGATTCTGTTCCGTAAGCAAAAATGTCTTCGCAGCTATAGGTTTCTGCCTTGATAAATCCTTTTTCAAAGTCCGTATGAATTACCCCCGCTGCCCGGGAAGCCTTGTCTCCGGCATGGATAGTCCAGGCCCGGCATTCATCGGGTCCGGTGGTAAAAAAGGTCCTTAATCCCAAAAGATGGTAGGTCTCACGGATCAAAGATACAAGGCCCGATTCTTTAAGGCCCAGCTCTTCAAGAAAAGCCTGTTTTTCTTCCGATTCGGTGATTCCCGCCAATTCCGCTTCGAATTTTCCGCAGATCAAGACGGCTCCGGTATTTTCGGCGGCAGCCTGTTCCCGTACTGCCTCTACATAAACCGACCGGGAACTTATGGCCGTTTTCATTTCTGATTCATTCAGGTTGCAGATATAAAGCTGGGGCTTCATCGTAATAAAATGGCAGTCATAAACCGCCGCTTTTTCTTCGTCACTAAGGGGGGCATTGCGGGCGCTTTTTCCGTCCTCCAGCAGGGGGTTAATTTTTGACAGGGCGGACAATACCGTTTCGGCGGCTTTTTTTTCCGATGGGACTTTTATGGTTTTTTCTGCCCGTTCCCGGCGTCTTGCCAGGGTGTCCAAATCCGCCAGGGCCAGTTCTATATTGATTGTTTCTATGTCTGACTTTGGATCGATCCTGTCGCTTATATGGATAATGTCCGGGTCATCGAAGCAGCGTACCACCTGGGCAATAACTCCTACTTCCCGTATATGGGAAAGAAACTGGTTCCCCAGACCTTCGCCCCTGGAAGATCCCTTTACCAGACCCGCAATGTCCACAAATTCTATCGCGGCAGGAATGGTCCTTTCCGGTTTAAATATTGCCGAAAGCCTGTCGAGCCGTTCATCGGGGACATTAATCCTTCCCACATTGGGATTAATCGTGCTGAATTGGTAGTTTGCGGTCTCCGCCGGAACGGAGCTTAGGGCGGAAAAAATGACAGATTTCCCCACGTTGGGAAGCCCCACTATGCCGCAATTTAAGGCCATGATATCATCATATCTGTAATGACCCCCCTATTCAACAGAATCATCGAAATGCAATATGCAGAATAATTCTTTTAAATACCTGGACCTAATTACCGCCTTTTTTGCCGTGATCCTGGTAACCAGCAATGCAGCCTCGTCGGCTAAAATCGTCAGCCTGGGTTTTTCCTTGTTCGGCATAACCCTGGCATTTGACGGAGGAACCCTGCTCTTTCCCCTGTCATATGTGCTGGGGGACATCCTGACCGAGGTCTATGGTTTCCGCGCTGCCCGCCGGGTTATCTGGACCGGGTTTGCATGCCTTGCCCTGTCGGCACTGATGTTTTTTATTTTACAGAAGCTGCCTTCGGATCCTCACTGGGAATCCTATACGGGAAGCGCCGCTTACAAGGCAATCCTGGGAGGCATGAGTTCCGGGGCTATTGTCCTGGCAAGCTTGGCCGCTTACCTGGCAGGAGAATTTTCCAATTCCATCCTTCTTTCCAAAATGAAGGTTTTGTTCCGGGGCCGTTTTCTTTGGATCCGCACCATCGGCAGCTCTGTTATAGGAGAATTGCTGGACAGCCTGGTCTTTGTGGGTATTGCCAGCCTGGCGGGAGTCTTTGGCCGGGAATTGTTCCTAAGTTTAGTGTTTACCAATTATTTGTTAAAACTTTCTCTGGAAATAATTCTAACCCCCTTTACTTACCTGGCCGTGGGGTTCCTGAAAAAAACCGAAGGAATTGATGTGTACGACAAGGGGATTAAGTACCGGCTGATATAGAAATTACAATGGAATACGATTTTTGTTCTTCCGGTTCCAAAGGAAATAACCCTCCGGCAGCGGCTGCCTTGGTACGGCCTATGGGGTAATGGGTTCCGGGCTCCAGGCCAAGGACGTAATCCTGTTCCGCCATATTGACCCATTGGGTAAAACAGGGAAGTTCATCAACCTTATAACTGACACGGGCTTCCAGTCCCATGCGGGGATTCTGTAAAAATGCATAAGCTTCTTTTCCTTCCGGATTGTGCATCTCAAAGGTTAATTCAGAAAATGTTTTTTGAGGTTCGATAAAAGACCGGTATTCCTCTTCTTTGGGGGTCTTGGTTGTTTCCAGATAATAAACTGTCCGGTGATTGGTACAGATAGATGAATCCGGACTGACCAGGGGAAAACCAAAATTGATGTGGTACATCAGCATATATTCATATACGGAAGAACCCTGGTTTTCGATGGTATCAATAATCTCTATACTGCCGCTTTCGGCGCCGGAAATAATTTCCCTGACAAGAAGAATGTTTTCTCCAAAAAGAGAAGCGGAGCGCATTTTACCCCGGACCCGGAGTACAGGGAGGCCTTTTTCATATTCCATGGAGGAGGATACATCGAATGCGGAAAGAAAGGTCCGGGAACCGTGCATTGGCAGTATTTTCCCGGAACTTTCACAGGGTTCTCCCAGATTTTCCAGGCCGCAAGTATAGACCAGGCCGGCGGTAAAATAACGGTAGAAGTTTTGGGCGGCGGAAGCATTAGCGGTTCCCATAATCCCACCCTTACCCACAAAGGCAGCCGGTATACCCCGAAAACTTGCAGCTCCTATATCCATACCTCGATCCAGCAGAACAGAATAACGGAGGCCCGCGGCGGTATACACCTCGGCAATCCGCATTCCATTGCCGGGGCCTTCGTCCAACCTGTAACGGATTATCCCTGCCGCCGCTTCCATTCCACTGAGAGCCTTGCGATAATCAGGATAGGGACCTAGCAAATTTTCCAATGAAACACAACCACCGTACATTGACCTTTTGAACTATTCACCAGCTCGTATTCGCCGAATGCCGCGGGAATAACCGCAGACTGGAACAGGTTAATATTGGTATGGAAAGCCGGATCCTTCTTTGAACGTACCACAATATTCTCTCCGACCGTAAGCGTTACAATGTGGACACATTTGCCTTCAGTACTGTATTCCGCCTCCTTATAGAAAAAAATACGCTCCACATCAAAGGGCATCTCTGCTACGCTGGAATACTTGTCAATATAATATTCCTTGGTCCATTTAAGGATTTCCGGCCGGGCCAGTAATTTCTTGTCCACATAATCTTCCCTTCGCCATTTACTGTTGTTAAAGGAATGATCCATGTGCATCTTTAGAGGCTTGCCGGTCATGGTTTTGGTGTTATCATCCCAGGAGTTACGTGCAAAATCGTAGGAAAAGAAAGAATATTCGGTACCGGCAATGGATGGACAGGTATCCATTTCCAGAACCATCTGGTTCCCTCCATGCCCATGATCAGTTCCCGGCGGGATCAGATAAAGATCTCCGGTATTGGATTTCCAGTTGCAGACATAATCCTTCCAGTCTTCAATGGCTTTAAGGTTATTTGATTCCCGGACTTTCCGTTCCCATTCTTCCATATCTGCGTCATTAAAAAAGCCCATCCAGGTATTGGCCCCTTCATAGGCTTCGGCAATATAGTAAGTTTCATAACGTCCCAAGGGTTCGTTAAAATATTTTTTTACATAATCGGTTCCCGGATGGTTATGGATGGGCATGGAAATCCTTTCCGCCGGAGTCTTTTCCGGGAAATATCCATCATCCAGCCACACATCCATGGGGAAAAGATGGGGATAGGTTTTATTTAAATAGGGTCCGGTAAGAGTGTCCCCGTAATGCATTAGGTTGGCAAATGGCATATTCAATACCTTGCCATCTCCTATATCAATAAGGACACTTAGCTCCGGTCCCGCCAATTCGTTCCAGGCATTGCACTCAAGACCTTTTATGTCCCAAAAATCCCGGTAACGATATGCCCCCCAGGGGCCGGGCTGGTATATTTCCACTTCCTTAATAGGATACTTAAGCAGGATTTGCATAATACCGCAGTAGGATTTTCCCGGAAGGATCTTAAGATCCTCATATTCAATCGCTTCTATGTAATAATCCATCTTTTCTGTAAGGAATTCTTTCTGAAAGTGCAGGAGATAATAATCGCAATAATAATATTCTTTCCATTCATAACTTTTGTCCGGCTCTTCATGGGAAAATGGTATGAGTTTACCGTCCCACATCTGCCATAACAGGGGCTGGCGGGTTTTATCGCAGTAAAATATTTTCCCGTAACTGTCAATTAGTTCCGGTACGGCGGCTGCACATCCTATAACTACTATCGCTTCGTTTCCGAAAGATTTCTTTAATGAATTGATCTTTTCCTGATCCAGCAGATCAATAAAACGGCCATCCATATTTACATAACCAAAGGCAGGATCATCGGTAATAAACTTTTGCTTGTATTGTCTGATTTTTTCCGGGGGCAAAGCAAGAGTATGGGTTGAAATAAAACGGGCTTTAACGCCGACTTTTTGCAGTTCCGAATCCAGGGCGGCGGTAATGGCCTTAAAGTCCACTCCGTACCAGCCGTCTATGGCAGCCGGCTTTTTTTCCTTAAAAGCCTGTTCTATCCCGGCTGCCATCATTTTTATGGTTTCCTGGGTACCGGTTATTACCGATGCTGCCACAGCTTCGTCTACCTTAATCATATTCACCGCATTATGGCGGCCTTCATATAAGGGCATAATTACCTCTCTAAACGGTGGAATCCGGATTTTTACTAAACCGGTTTAGTCATATTAATATAAGGCGCATTTCTTGATTTGTCAATACTTATCATATATATACTTATCATATATATTTTCTTGATGGAGCAACAAATGTTCAGGATTACCATTAAAGAAATCGCCCAAATGTCCGGGGTTTCTCCCACGGCGGTTTCTTTTGTGCTGAATAACCGCAAGGGAGTCAGTGAAAAAACCCGTCAGAAAATTTTGGAGGTTATACAATCGGTTAATTTTATTCCGAACAGGAGCTCCCAAAGACTGTCTTTTAAAAAAAGTTTTAACCTTTGCCTGGTTATGAATCCCAAGTCTTCTCCTTTTACCGATTTTTTTTATTTTGATGTTACCCGGGGAATCATGGAAGAAAGCAACCGGCACGACTATAATCTTGTTTTAAGCCTTTTAAAATATGCCAATAACGAAGCTCAGATTCCGGACAGTGTAAACAATCAGGACGCAGACGGTATCATTTTTCTGCAAGACACTCCGGATGCCGTTTTGTCCAGGGTTGAATCCCTGGGTGTTCCCTTTGTACTGGTGGATGCCCAGGTGGATCAGGAGAAGTATACCACCATTAACCCGGACAGCGAGCGGTCTGCATATGCCGCCGTGGAATACCTCCTGAAAATGGGACACCGGAAAATCGGGTTTATCGGTTCCAGTTACCTGCCCCGATATTATATTCAAACCATTGCAGGTTATAAAAAAGCTTTGCAAAGCCGCGGGCTTTCCGTTAATCATCAATGGCTTTTTTCCAATGCCCATGATGAACAATCTGCTCGCGAGGGTATGAAAAAAATCCTGAGAGCCCCCTCAATTCCCACGGCAATATTCTGTACAGGCGATATATATGCTGTCAGTGCGATACATCTTGTTCAACAAAAAGGATTTAAGGTGCCCGGGGACATTTCCTTTATCGGCATGGATGATAT
>JAIRRF010000184.1 GCA_031256115.1 Treponema sp. | reverse complement strand
TCGCCTTTTCTATGGCGCTTTCGTATTACATTATTGATACCCAGGCTCCCCAAAACCTTGCCTATTGGATGAAGGATGCAATCCAATCCCCGGTGGTATTCCTGCTCCTCCTTAACCTGTTCCTCCTGGTTGTAGGCTGTTTAATGGATATTTTTTCCGCCATCCTGATTGTTCTTCCCTTAATAAGCCCATTGGGTGCCGTCTACGGGCTTGATCCGATACATTTGGGGATCATCTTTATTATTAACCTGGAAGCAGGGTTCCTGACTCCGCCGGTGGGGTTAAACCTGTTCCTGGCAAGTTACCGTTTTGAAACACCCTTTGCCCGGATATGCCGCTATGTGTTACCCTTCCTGTTAGTCCGGCTTGTGGTAGTGTTGCTGGTTACCTATATACCGGCCCTGTCCACTTTTATACCGCAGTTTTTCCGGTAGGAGTTTGTCAGGCTTAGCCAATATTGGCGGTAAAAAGTAAAAAATTATCTATTTGTTCCAGCAGTTCATCGTAGGTATCGACACAGGGAATTGATGAGGCATATTCTTTTCGTATGGCTTCGGGAGCCCGGAAAAGGCAGCCCGCTTTTGCCTCCTGAATCATTGCAAGGTCGTTAAATGAATCCCCGGCGGCAAATATTTCCATATTTAAGGACGAGAGTGCCCTGACTGCCATTTGTTTGCCGTTTTTTTGCCTGAGTTTATAGCCGGTTATGGTTCCATCAGCGGTATATACCAGGCTGTTGCAGAACAGGGTGGGTCGGCGGAGTTTAACCATTAAGGGCCCGGCAAATTCTTCGTAGGTGTCGGAAAGGATGATAAGCTGAGTCCGTTCACGAAGTTTTTCGGTAAACTCCGGCGCACCGGGCAGGGGTTCCATTTTCCCGATAACCTGTTGAATGTCCTGTAGTTTTAATGAATTTTTTTCCAGTAAATCAAGCCGGAAGCGCATAAGTTTATCGTAATCAGGCTCGTCTCTGGTGGTACGCCGCAGTTCCGGAATTCCTGCTACCTCGGAAAAAGCAATCCATATTTCTGGAACCAGCACTCCTTCCAGATCAAGGCATACCAAATTCATAAAGGAATTATATTATGCTGTGCATGTATATTCCACCCTAACGTTTTACTTTTTTCCTCAGCTTCGAGCTTTGGAGTCTGTAGGAAAACTCACGAAGAGGTTCACGCAGAGTACGCAAAGACGCAAAGAGTTGTTCGAAATTTGTAATAATAGTGCCTTCTTCTTACTTTTTTCTTATATTTTATATATAAAAAATATAGGAAGGAAGCCGCCGGGCGCGATAGCGCCCATAAAATATCATTCTAATCGGCTCCAGTCCGAAGGACTGATGTATATCAACTTCAAATTGCGCGTTTTCCTCTGCGATCTCCGCGAGAGAAAATTCCGGAAGATATTTTTTCCACAGCCTCTTGCGCCTCTGCGAGAGGAAATTCAGGAAAATGGTACCAGCAAATTAAAAATAAATAATCCCTTTAACGCTCCGGTTTATTATAAAGATACCGTAACCAGTACCATGGACGAGGCCCGTTTACTTGCTAAAGAAGCGTCAGGAACGGTAATTGCCGCGGATAAACAAAGCGCGGGCCGGGGCAGGATGGGCCGGTCATGGATGATGAATAAAGGGGAGAATCTGTCTTTTACCATAATGCTTCGTTACGGTACAATTTCGGAGATTCCCCTGTGCCTTACCCTCAGGGCAGGTCTGGCAGTTTCCGGTGCCATTGAAGATTTTACAACCTTTGTGTCTGGAGTACAGGATTCTCCGCTGAAAGGAAGGGTTTTTATCAAGTGGCCCAACGATATTATGCTTCCGGATAAGGAAGGCCGGGGAAAGAAGGCTGCAGGAATCCTTACCGAAGCGGAAAACGGAACCGTGTATCTGGGAATTGGTGTCAATCTGGCACAGCAATCCTTTCCCCCGGAACTGGAAAGAAAAGCATGCAGCATTGCACAGGTGCTTTTGGATATGGGAATATATAATACTACTATAGCAGCTTTGCTGGCGGAAAAACGTTTTCTCCTTTTGGAAATGATCCTTGCCCGATTATATGAAGAACAAGATTCTGCCGGGGATCAAACCTGGCGGCAAAGCCGAGAACAACTGGAAGAACGATTATACATGAAAGACCGGCAGATTTGCTTTATTCCGGGCTTGCCGGAGGAAATTTCCGGCGAAGCAACCGCAGATGTAATCGAAGGAATACTTCAAGGCATAGGCGAAAAAGGCGAAATTCTTATAACAGCCGCTTCAGGAGAAACCGCATCTTTTGTTACCGGAGAATTAAGGATTTAAACTATTTCTTTGCTTTTCTCCTGGCAGGTTTTGCCGCAGTTTTTCCTGCGATTTTTCCTTTTTGGGGTGCTTTGGGTTTTTGGACTTTGGATATGCCTTTTAAAATACCCTGTAATTTTTTGTTTTTTCCGGCTTCCAGATAATCGGCTTTGCGCTGTAAGTCAAGCCAAAAATCCGGACTTGGGCCGAAAAATTTTCCAAGCCTGAGAGCAGTTGGAATGGAAATTGCAGATTGACCAATAGCTATTTGGCGGACCGCCGAGGCGCTTAAGTTAATCTTTTTTGCCAGGGAGTAGGGGTTCAACTGATATTTGTCCATTAATGAAATAAGAACAGAGCCGGGGGTTTGATTGGATTTTGCCATGTATTTTCCTTTAATAAGTTAAGATAATTCTTTTGTATTACATATTTTTGAAAGTGTCAAGAAAGCAACCTTAATATATCGTATTGATACTAATGCTTCGTTACAGGCGGGGGAAGGGTTGCTCATGAAGACCATTTTGGCATCCTATAAAAATACCACACCAGACTGTGCGTCGGTTTAGGAGATGACCAGCATGGTCTGAATGGGCGTTCCTTCCCCCGCCAGTACGATATTGTTATTATTATGTTTAGTACGATAAAATGTACCTATGCTGGATTATCGTTTTATAGCGGACAACATTGATGCGGTTAAGCAAAATATTGCCGATCGATATATGAAAGCCGATGCCGAAATGGTTGTAAAGCTTTTTGGCAGGCGTACCTGCCTGGTTACGGCTATTCAAAAACTTCAGGAAAAAAGGAACGCCAATGCGGCTGCAATGAAGGGCAAGCCGGAAACGGAAGAACGGCAGAGGCTTGTAGAAGACGGCAAAAAACTAAAAGAAGAAATTGCCGCCGCGGAAACGGAATTGGCAAGGGTTGAGGCTGCCCTGGAGGAAGAAGCCCGGCGTATTCCCAATATGGCCCATCCCGAGGCTCCCCGGGGTAAAGAAGATAAGGATAACCGGGAAGTTAAGCGAGTAGGGGAGCCGGTACAGCTTGACTTTGAATGGGCCGATCATGTAAAACTTGGTCAGGATTTGGACATTATTGACTTTGATTCCGCCACTAAAGTATCGGGGACAAAGTTTTATTACCTGAAAAACGAAGGGGTCTTCCTTGAATTGGGCCTTATAAGATACGCCCTGGACATTTTGCAGAATCGGGGTTTTACTCCCTTTATTACCCCCGACATTGCCCGGGAAGAAATTCTAACCGGTATTGGTTTTAATCCCCGGGGGGAAGAATCCAATGTATACACCCTGGAAGGAGAAGATACCTGCCTGGTGGGGACCGCGGAAATCACTCTGGGGGGCTATTATTCCAACACGGTGCTGCCCAAGGACTCTCTTCCCCTGCGTATGGCGGGCCTTTCCCATTGTTTCCGCCGCGAAGCAGGGGCGGCGGGCCAATTCAGCAAGGGTCTCTACCGGGTACATCAGTTTACCAAACTGGAGATGTTTGTGTACTGCCTGCCGGAAGAATCAGGCCGCTTTCACGAGGAACTCCGCGCTGTTGAAGAAGAGATTTTCAGCGGTCTGGAAATACCTTACCGGGTGGTAGACACCTGTACCGGAGATCTGGGGGCTCCGGCTTACCGCAAGTGGGATCTGGAAGCCTGGATGCCAGGCAGAGGGATGCCCGGCATTGTAATGCCCGGCGGCGATTGGGGTGAAGTAACCTCCACATCCAACTGTACCGATTATCAAGCCCGGCGGCTTAACATAAAATACAAAGATGATGACGGTAAAAATAAATTTGTCCACATGCTGAACGGAACCGCCGTGGCCGTGTCCAGGGCGATCATTGCCATCCTGGAAAACTTCCAGCAGGCCGACGGATCGGTAAGACTGCCGAAAGCTTTGGTTCCCTATTGCGGTTTTGAATTCATAAAACCAAAATTAACATAATAACGGAGAAGATCATGAAAAGCAAAGGTAGAATCATTTTAAAAGCAGGAATGATTTTTGTTTTCTTTATTACCCTTGGAACCTGTCAGTCCTTTCCGGGTGTAATCAGCGATCCGGGAATTTCTTTTGACTCTGTAGTCATAAAGGGAATCAGTTTTACCGGGGTCGACATGATTGCAAACATACGGATAAAGAACGATAACCCCATTACCATACCATTTCCTGCCATTGAATGGAAACTTTTTGTATCTAATGTGTCCTTTCTTTCCGGTAAAATAAACAAAGACACAAAGCTTCCTGCCAGGGATTCAACAATGGTAGAGCTTCCGTTTACTGTAGGCTACGAAGGGTTATACAGGACTGTTACGGCGCTTTTGACCGCAAGCGATGCGCCTTACAGGGTTGAGGTGGCTGCCACCTTTTCGATTCCGGTACTGGGGGATAAAACATTTACTGCTTCCCATAGCGGGACATTTCCGCTCCGAAGATTGCTTGGCAGTCTTTAGAAGCTGAAGAAATACGCCGTACCGGAAGGAAAGCGTTTATCCGATTTTGAATTTTGAAACTTCTCCAATCAGGGTATCGGTACTGTTTTTATTTTCTCCGGATATTTCATTTACCCTGTTAACCGCCGCCTTAATGTGTTCCGCTCCGACGGACATCTCCTGCATACCCCGTTCAATTCCGGCGGTAATGCCTTTAAGATTGTTGCTTTGATCTATTACTGTTTTGCCTTCCGTGACTATTGTTGCGGCATCAGTCTGCACTATACCGGTCAGTTCTTTTAGATGGGTAATGGCTTCCAATATCTGTCGGCTGCCTGTTTCCTGTTCTTCCATGGCATTCCGGATTTCGGTTTCCTGTTCGGCAATGGTTTTTACCTTTCCGTCCACATCTTCAAAACGGTTTATAACCCGGTTAATGGACCGGGTGATCGTGTCAATGGCGCTTTTCATCTTTTTCACCATATCTGCGATGGTTTTGGATTGCTTGCTTGAATCTTCCGCAAGCTTACGGATTTCTCCGGCCACAACTGCGAAGCCTCTGCCAGACTCCCCCGCATGGGCCGCTTCAATGGCGGCATTCATCGAGAGAAGATTGGTCTGGCTTGCGATATTGTTTATTACCGCATTGATCTCCAAAAGCCCTTCGGATTGCCGGGTAATGTCCTTAAATTCCGTTGAAACGGATTCCAGATCCCTGCGATTCACACTTGAAGATTCTTCCAATGCGTTTACATTTTCCGAGTTTTTTATTAAATTATTCGTCACCATACCTATATTGGCAAACATCTGTTCTATGGCCGAAGATGATTGATTTACGCTTTCGGATTGCGCTGTGATATTGCCGTTAAGTTTTTCGATCAGTGATATGATGCTTGTCATGGAGCTGTCCACCTGCTCTACCTGCCCGGTTTGGCTGTCGGTTTGTCCCCGTATGTTCTGGGTTGCCGTTGCAATCTGTGCAACTGAACTGGCGGTGGTGGCCATCTGTTCCGACAATTCCGATCCGGTCTTCACAAGAGACCTTGCCCTGTCGTGGATAATTGAAATCAATTCCTGAATCCTGCCAAAAGTCAGGTTTAGTATTTCCGCCAGTTTTCCGGTTTCATCGGTACTTGTTACCTTGAAACGCCGGGTAAGATCCCAGGTTTCTGCGATTTCCCCCAATTGTTTCACTGCCGCGTCCAGGGGTTGAATCATACGGAAAATAAATATATTTATTACGGCAATAATGATCAATACAACCAGAAATATCATGATGAATAAATAAGTCATACCGCTGTTAAAAATTATTGCCGCATCCAAAGGCATCATTACCACAATATGCCAGTTAAGGCTGGGAATATAACTTACCGCATATTCGTTGTTGCCTATTGAGAATGAACGAAGCCCTTCGGATACTTCCTTTGCAACATTGGCTATTGCTTCTCCCAGGCTCCCAAACTGATCTGTCAGAGTTTGTTTGTTTGCAACGATATCCCAGTCTGAAGCGCCGGTTATCACGTTATCAGTATTGAACAGATAAAAGGGCATATCTTCACTGGCATCCGCATACAAAGTATCAATAAATCCGGTCAGGTCTATTCCGGTACCAACCACGCCAATTGCACGGTTTTGTTCCATGACCGGAGCATTTATCCATAACATTGTTTTTTTTGTTTCAATGTTGGTATCTACATCAAAAAAATAAGGAGCCGGGTTTTTAATTATTGACGTATACCAGATAGAACTGGGTTCAGCAGGATCCAATGTATGAATAAATTCATCTCCAAAGTAATAGTTGTGATCCGTATCGTTTATCCAGAATACATTATTCCCGGTAAAGGCCCTGCGGTATCCTGCTATTTCCTTAAATGCAAGCCGTTCCAGTTCAGGATTACCGGGCTGGAGGAAATATTCTCTTATAATGGGAGAATCAGCCATTTTTAGGGCAATAGCTATTTCTTTGGAGGTGGAACTCTCCAGTTGAGATGCCTTAAACTCAATGAGCCGTGACAATTTCTGCACCGTGTCATTCCTGACAATTCGTTTCATATTAAGAAAAAACGCAATTCCGCTTCCTGAAATAATGATCAGAAGCAGAGTGACAGAAAAACCAAGAAATTTCCACTTTATTGATGTTGTTGGTTTCTTTTTATTAATTACATTACTTTTTTTCATAACGGATTCCTCGTATAAATATTTTTAAACCCTAACGTTGTACCCGGCCCGAAGCATCCCCCCCGGCCAGTTTGTTTACTTCATCTACCGAGACCTGATTAAAGTCCCCTTCTATAGAATGTTTCAGGCAGCTTGCGGCGGCGGCAAATTCAAGAATTTCCC
>JAIRRF010000148.1 GCA_031256115.1 Treponema sp. | reverse complement strand
GGACAGGTTTTGGCTGCCAGTCCAGACCCGGCAAGGTATCAAAATTTTCCGCCAATACCGCTATGGTTTCAAATGATACATTGGAAGCAATTTCCAGGGATTGGTATAGACGGTAGTATTGCTGAGGGATCTTATCTTCAATTTCCTGCCGGGGTATACCCAGAATTCTGGCAGTGCTGGTTATTAAGCCTTCCATTTCATTTTCCGGCACTTCCGCGGGGGTTATCATTACCGCAAAGGTATCATCGTTGACTGCCAGCGGCTCGGAAAAAGTCCGGTCATAGATTTCCCCCCTGCGGGCAGGAATAACTTTAGTTCGTTTAGCAATATTTACGGACATTCTGCTGTACTCCTCGCCGCTTACTACCTGCATGGTAAAAAGCCTGAATCCGTAAAGAAGAAATGGTATAACCAGCAGCCACTGGAGCAGACGAATCCTGCCCATGGACCGCTCTTCGTTCATAATTTTACCCGGAGAAAACAGTAAAGCCATTAATTTTTCTCCTCTGACATAAGAAGGGGTCTAAATAATTTTAAGAATCCAAAAAGAAAAGGCGCAGTAAAGGTATTCAGGAGCAATTCCACCCAAAAAACAGGCGTCGTTAACGGAGGATACGCCGGCACGGTTCCGGTAAACAGAAAATGTAAACCAAAGATTAAAAGAGCTTTAAATACTGTTGAAAAGGCACAGAGGAGCATGGGGAGTACAACCTTATCCAGGAAAAACATTCCCTGCAAAAGTCCTCCCAGCGCTCCAATAACAGTTCTGACAAAAGTATATAGTCCTATGGGAGACGCCGAAAGAATATCATAAAACAGACCGGAAAAAAAACCGGTTATTTGACCGCTTTTGGTGCCATTAACATAGGCGCTGAATACAAGGACACCCAAAGATATATCCGGTATGGCGCCGTAAATTGTAAGCCGGTATAACAGCACAGATTGTAAAAGTGCTGCAATGGTGGAAAAAACTACTGCCCATATACAATATTTTACCATCAATCTTCCCTGCCGGAGCTTTCGTTTGTCGGCTGAGGATCAATTACAAACACATATTCAAGTCTGGAAAAATCGGCGCTGCTTTCCAGTTCAATTTCGATGGATGTGTCTGTATCCTGGTACAGTACACGTTTTACTCTGCCTAAAAGAATACCCGCAGGAAATACTCCTCCCAGCCCGCTGGTAAGTACCTGTTCACCGACAGAAATCTCTCCCCTTGTCTGGCGGCGTATAAAACGGAGCAGCAGGGGAGTATCGGGGCTTCCCTGGCCTTCAATAATTCCTTCTATTCTGGACTCACCAAGCCGGGCAGAAATATATGACGATGAATCGTAAAGGGGCATTACCAGGCTTTCAAGCTGGGCAGCCAGAACCACCTTGCCGATCAGAACTGTTCCGGCAGGCACAATATCGGATGTACGTGATTGTTCATTTTTCTGATAGGCAATAACCGGCATATTTGCAGCAATACCATCTTTTTTTCCTTTATTGATCACCAGTGCGGAAAAGAGATTATCCGGGTCGTTCCCGATAATTTCCGCGGCTATATGCCGGTAAGAAATATTTTGGGAAAAACCAAGTTGTTCCCGGAGCCGGTTGTTTTCCTGGCGGATCCCTGCGGAGGTCCATTCAAGCTGCTCATAACGATTTATTCGGGATGCCAATTCTTCGTAGTCTTCCTTGAGCTTAGCCAGTTCCTGAATGGAAAGAACCGTACCGGTAACATACTTTCGAAGCCGGTAAATGCTTGAACGCAGTCCGGAATACATAGTCAGGCCCGAGCCCATGAATTGTTCTCCAAAATTCCGGGCAGAAATAAACAGCAATGCCAGAGAAATAAAAATAAGGGCAATAAATATATACACTTCTGCATGGGTATTGCGTATTCGTGGATTGTCTTTAGCCATAGTAATTTGTCTCTGCCGGTAATTCCTGCCGGAAAAACATCTTAACTGTTAAGGCTGTCATAAATACTCCGGCTGCTGTCAAGGCCTTTGGAATATTCAAAATATTTGCCCGCCCCCAGAGCAACACAATCTAAAGGATGGTCCGCCAGGATAACCGGAACTCCGGTTTCCTTGGAAATAAGCTTAGGTAATCCCTTAAGAAGAGATCCGCCTCCGGTCATTACAATACCCCGTTCTACAATATCTGCCGCCAGTTCCGGCGGGGTTTGTCCCAAAGTGGCTTTAATTTCATCAATGATAAGGGTGAGAGGATCCTTTAATGCTTCCCGAACTTCCACAGAATCAATTTCCAGCCGCCGGGGAAGGCCGGTAATTGCATCGGTTCCCTTAATTTCCACTTTTTCTATGGTTTTATCCGGCGATGCATTGCCAATCTCTATTTTTAACCGTTCTGCGGTTTGTTCTCCGATGATTAGATTGTGAACGCTCCTGACATGTTTGATGATTGCATCATCAAATTCATCGCCACCCAGACGGATTGCATTGGTTACCACCATTCCCCCCAGGGAAATAACAGAAATTTCCGTCGTACCGCCGCCGATATCGCAGATCATGTGTCCTGCAGGTTCAAAGATTGGAATATCGGCTCCAATAGCGGCAGCCAGACTTTCTTCAATTACCCTTACATCTCTGGCGCCGGCTTTATAGGCACTTTCCTCAACAGCCCGTTTTTCCACTTCAGTAATACAGGATGGTATTCCTATGACCATCCGGGGTTTGATAAACCGGTAACGGGGAAGAATCGTGGTAACAAAGTAACGGATCATTTTTTCGGTAGATTCCAGATCGGCGATTACACCGTCCCGCAGGGGCCGAATGGCTTGGATATTTCCAGGGGTTTTTAAATACATTTCCTTGGCTTTTTCGCCGACGGCGATAACTTTCCGTGTTCCCCGCTCAACCGCCACCACAGACGGCTCGTTAATAACTATCCCTTTGGCCCGAATATAAATAAGAGTATTGCAGGTCCCTAAATCAATTCCAATGTCAGACGATTCAAATCCAAACATAGATCCTCCAACTTGATATTCATAATGTATTTAGCCGGGCCAGAACCGGCGTAAAATTCGGGTCAGCCCTGTAGGCTCTTCGCCAGGCTGCCCTGGCTCTTGTTGTTTCCCCCCGGGAAGCATATATTTCTCCCAGTTCATATGAAGCTTCGGCATTTTCTCCGACAATTTCCAATACCGATTCAAAAGCCTGTATAGCGCTGTCCGAATCTCCGGCACAGACCAATACCTTACCCAGAAGAAGTTGGGCTTTAAGTGTCAGTTCTACATCCATTGAAACTTCGGCGCAACGTACAAGGTAAGCCCTGGCAGTCTCCCATTCTTCAAGGCCCGCATAAGATTGGGCAATATACAAGAGCAATAAATCAGATCCTTCATTTCCTGAAGGAACCAAAGAAGCCGTAAAAGCTTCTACGCTCTTTTGGTAGTCTTTTATTGCCGCATAGGAAAGCCCTAAGTATTCATTAATGTCTCCGGCGTTGAAAGAAACAGTTTTTGCTTCTTCCAGATATTTTACCGCCAAATCAGTATAATCCGGCCCTTTGACATAGTAGGCTTTACCTAAAACATACCGAATTCTGCCTTCTTTGTCGGCATTTTTTCCCAGCAAGGCTTTTCGCAAAGACCAGATACATTCGTCAATATATACAAGAGATTCCTCGTTATTTACCTGGGCCAGAGCTAATTGATAGGCTGAAAAACCATTAATAGTCAGGAAAAAGAGATCCATAGGTTTTTGGGCCAAACATTCCCTGCTTTTTTCATATGCTTTTTCCCATAAACCAGTTTCCCAATGCTCCAATAGGGATTTTTTTTCTCTTTCTTCATATATTCTGGATTTAAAAAGAAAAATAAACACTGTAGCCAAAGCAGCAAGGATCAAAAACAGCATCAGGGCATGAAAAACTTGATTTTTTAGGGCTCCAGCACTGATCTCCGACTTATCCCGGGTTTTTTTCATCCTGTTGGTGATTTAATACTTTTTTCAGTAAAAAGTCAATTAAGCCATACCTGTCAAAAAAAGCGATGAACCATAAGCCGGATTCTGTTAAGTTATGGCATCAGCCATAACGGTTATGGCATCAACCATAGCTTAAGGCCATCTGTCTTAAACAGCCGTTACCGGCTGTTTCCATGCAGTCTACCCGCGTTTAATCAATGGGCCATTGAACACTGCTTGACTTTGCTCCCGATGAGGCTTGCCATTTTGGCTTCGCCGAAATGGCTTCGGAGTTTCATTCGAAACTCCATACCGTATTCCGGTTTATCCGATTTTTCCGGCAACGTTACCGCTGCCGAGGTGGGCTCTTACCCCGCCCTTTCACCCTTACCATGCAAAATAAACAAAGTTTATTTTGCATGGCGGTATCCTTTCTGTTGCGCTGTCTATTCTGACTACTTGTCCTTAAAAAAACCCTTTAATCGGAATCTTCCCGTTGGTTAAGCAGTCAAATCCGGGTGTTACCCGGCATCGTGCCCTGCGGAGTCCGGACTTTCCTCTCAAACAATCTGATCATTTTAATGATCAGATTGTGAGCGGCCTCCTGATTCATCGCTTACTCATCATATTCCAGGCTGACGCTTTCTTCGTCCTCCTCATCTTCATCATATTCATCTTCGTCCATATCATCAAGATCCGAAAGGCTCCCGGTATCTTCAATATCAAAGTAATCTTCTCCTTCTTCTCCGCTTTCTTCGTAAAAAAGTATCCGGGAACAATATGGGCAAAAGACAATTTCTTCTCCCTGGCGAATCAGATTGGAAAACTGTACCGGCAGGACCATATGGCAACCCATGCAGACTCCGTTTTTAATAGCTACGATACCTCTGCCCATTTTATTTCTTATTATCCGTTCAAATTTAAAGAGTACCTCCGGATCCAGACCGGGTATCAGGTTTTGCTCGTCTTCCTCCAGTTTCCTTATTTGTTCTTTTTTGGCGGAAACTTCCGCTTCTATGCCGCGGCGGCGTTCTTCCAAATCCTTTTCCTGCTGCTCTATCATGGCGGTATTTTGTTTTATTTGATCATCCAGATCGACAAGAAGCCGTTCTTCCCGTTGAAGTTCCTTTCGATATTGCTGTTCCTTTTCCGCCGCATCCCGAATTTCCTTATCCAGGGCTTCATATTCCCGTTGTGTGTTAATTAGATCCATGTTTTTTTCGGACTTTTCCCGCATGGCTGCCGCTTCTTCCAGCAAATTACGATACTCCGCTTCGGCGGCCCGGCATTTTTCAAAGTCCAGGTTTTTCTCGATAAAAGTCTTTTTTAACCGGGCAAGAAGCTCTTCCTGGGTTATCAGGATTCTGGGGATCTCTTCAACTTCATGTTCCAACTTTATCTTAT
>JAIRRF010000116.1 GCA_031256115.1 Treponema sp. | reverse complement strand
GTACTGTAAATTGCGTACCCAGGTTTAACACGCTTTTTACGGAAATCCTGCCGTTCATCATTTGAATCAGGCTCTGGGTTATGCTCATGCCAAGCCCGGTACCCTCAATGGTGCGGTTGGAATCCATGTTAAAACGGGAATACTCGTCAAACAGTTTGCTTATTTGCTCTTCCGTCATACCCTGGCCGGTGTCGCTCACGCTGAAAACAAGGGACATATCTTCGTTATGAGATTGTCTTTCCTTTTCAACAGAAACCGAAAATTTGACTACTCCTTTTTTGGTGTATTTGAACGCGTTCGAGAGTAAATTGTTTAAAATCTGCTTGATGCGCAACTCGTCGCCTAACAGGGAACCTGGAGTATTTTCGTCTACAGAAAGTTCAAACTCAATTGGCTTGGAGCCAATACGCATCATGTTAAGGGTTACGGTATCGTTAATAAGGCTCGGGACATCGTAAATTGCAGGATCCAGTTCAAGCTTACCCGCGTCAATTTTCGACAGATCAAGTATGTCGTTGATAATATGCAGCAGCATATCACCCGAATTGTAAACTTTATTTAGCGCTTCCTTTGTATTGTTGCCAAGTGTTTCATCATGAAGCAGGATTTCGGTGATACCTAAAATTGCGTTCATTGGTGTACGGATTTCGTGGCTCATGTTGGCAAGAAAGGAAGTTTTCGCAGCCGACTCCATTTCCGAAGTTATGAGGGCCTTGCCCTGTTCGGTTATTTTATCGACCATGTCGCCTATGTCGTTTGATAGCATTCCCAGTTCATCCCTGCGCTTGCTCCGGATCGGGTAAGCCAGATTTCCGTTCGCAATTTCCGACACTCCTTTTTCCAGTTCCAAAATAGGCCGGTTGATGTTTCTAACGGTAAAAATCATTGCCAAAACTGAAAGAAATACCAGGGCGACGGTTATGGTTATTACTGTACGGGTTATCCTGGATGTGTCATTTTTTGCGTCCGCTGCTTTTTGCCTGGTCGTGTCAGCAAGCATATCGCGGAAATTCAGCATTTTTCTGCCCAGGTCGTTTCCTATGGGAATGCCTTCGACATAAAGCCGGATGACTTCCTGTTTGTCTTCTTTCTTTACAGCGGAATCAATTCTTCCGGCCAGATCCAGATAATGAACAAAGGATAATTCAAATTCATCCAGAGTAGCCAGCCGCTGGTTTCTTTCAGCTTCGGTTAGCCTTGTGTCGGATAACATTATATTGCGGTAACTGATCAGGTTTTCCCTGAACGACCGGACATTTTCTTCGTAATTCTTTCTTATTTCGGTAACCATGCTCTGAAAGTCGCCGCCTTCCAGCAAGTACCCTTCAGAAAGGTTCATTACACGCAGACCGTAGAAATCGACAACAGCGTTACCCAAATAGGCTTGCCGCTCAAGGTTGGAGCTGACCAGTTCACTGTTTTTATCGCCAATATTTATTATCAGCAAGTCTATAAATACTGAAAAGGAAATTACAACGAACACAAGAATTCCAAATACAATGAAAAACTTGTTTCGTATTTTCATGTCATTGAACCAGTTCATATTCCCATCCTCTTTGCTGTCATTCGTTGTCAGGACCACGAATCATGGGTTTATTGTAATAACTTTTGAGCATTTTGCCTATTGGTTGGCATGGTTGTTGACAAAATAACCGCTTCAAGGGAATATAATCACAATGCCATCCATACCAAAGACAATTGATGAGTATATTGCCGGGTTTGACGATAAAATTCAAAAGACACTGCGGGAATTACAGAAGTTAGTAAAAGCTGAAGTGCCCGAAGCAACTGAGAAAATTTCTTACGGTATGCCTACTTTTTATTTGAACGGCAATTTAGTGCATTTTGCCGCATTCAAGGATCATTTTGGTTTTTACCCAACTCCTTCAGGAATTGATAAATTTGAAAAGGAACTTGCCCCTTATCGCAGCGGAAAGGGTACTTTACGCTTTCCAATGGATAAACCGATCCCCTGGGAAATTATCAAAAAAGTAATTCATTTTCGGGTAAAGGAAAACCTGAATAAAAAATCACCGAAGAAATAACGATCCCGACTTTACTTCATTAAGACAGGAGCCTGTTTAATCGCTTTACGAAATCCGCCAGACTTTGTCCTCTCAGTTTGAGAGAAGACGATTAAGTTTTTTGACGAAGTCTGAAGGGTCTTTAAGTTTTACTCCCTCCACCAGCAATGCCTGATCAAACAGAACTCCAGCAATATCGGTGATATGTTCTTCATCATCGGTTTCTTTTAGCTTTGATACAATGGGATGTTCACCGTTTATTTCCAGAATGGGTTTGGTATCCGTCATTTCAGATTGGCCCATGGCCTTAAGCAGTTGGGCCATTTGCAGGGTAGGATCGTTTTCGTCAGCTACAATGCAGGAAGGTGAATCATGAAGGCGGCGGGAGAGTTTTACATCTTTGACCCTGTCTCCCAGGGCTTTTTTGATCTTTTCTATAACGGGTTTTATTTCCTTTTCCGCCGCCTGTTGGCGCGCCTTGTCATCTTTTTCGCCCAGCTCCTCATCTGCCCCGGAGCGGTTCACGGCTTTTAGATCCCAGGATTGACTTTCGGTTTTACCATCAACTTCTGGTTTTTCCTGCCTGTAACTGTGAAGGGAAGGGATCACGATTTCGTCAATCTCATCATCCATGATGAGCACCTCAATGCCCTTTGCGGTGTAGGCTTCCAGAAGCGGAGAAGCTTTGAGGGTTTTCTCATCACCGCCGGTGATGTAGTAAATGTGTTTTTGGTCTTCTTTCATCCGCGAAACGTAATCGGCAAAGCTGGTCCGGCCTTCAACTTTCGAACTCTTGAATCTAATCAACTCCTGAATTGCGTCCCTGTTGGAAAAGTCCTGGTAAAGCCCTTCTTTTAGCGGTCGGTTAAACTGACTGACAAAGGTTTCCCATTTTTCCTTTGCCTCCTCATCCCCCGCTGCGGCCCTGTCCGCCAGAGCTTTGAACTCTGAAAGAAGTTTTTTAACCGAAGCGTTTTTAATATTGAAGAGGATTTTATTCTGCTGAAGGATTTCCCGGCTAACGTTGAGGGGAAGGTCCTCGGAATCAATTACCCCCAGGACAAAGCGCAGCCAGGTAGGCATGAGTTCCTTGTCGTCATCAGTGATGAAAACACGCTTCACATAGAGCTTTACCCCGGGCTTGTAATCTACATGGAATAAATCGAAAGGGGCTTTTTTCGGTACATAAAAGAGTGTGGTATATTCAAGGGTTCCTTCGGCTTTGGTGTGAATGTAGAAAAGTGGCTCCTCGGAATCCTGGCTGAACCGTGGGTTAAAACTCTTGTAAAACTCTTTGTAATCCTCGTCTTTAAGTTCCGACTTGGCTCGCCGCCAAAGCGCCGTACCTGAGTTTATTTGTTCTGTTTTGGTTTTGCTTCCCTTTTCCTTCCCTTTGTCATCCCACTCCTTTTCATCGTATGTAAGATAAATGGGGAAAGCCACATGGTTGGAATAACGTTTGATGATGTCTTCAATGGACCAACGGTTGGCAAACTCAAGCCCATCTTCGCTAAGGTGGAGAAGCACTGTGGTACCCTGGTTGTTGCGGCCATAAGGTTCAATGTCATAGCCGTCTTTGCCGTCGCTCGACCATTTCCAGGCGGGCTCTTCCGCAGCCTTGCGGCTTATGACCTCGATTTTATCTGCCACCATGAAGGCCGAATAAAAGCCAACACCGAACTGGCCTATCAGGTTGGAATCTTTTTTCGCGTCGTTGGAGAGCTTCTCCAGAAAGGCCTTTGTCCCCGACCTCGCTATGGTTCCCAGGGAATCCGCCAGATCCTGCTCGTTCATGCCGATTCCGTTATCCGAGATGGTAAGGGTTTTTGCCTCTTTATCGAATGAAATGTCAATCCTGGGATCAAAAGTGATGGACTTGTAGGTTTCTTCCGATACGGTAAGGTATTTAAGTTTGTCCAGGGCATCGGAAGCGTTTGAAACCAGTTCCCGCAAGAAGATTTCCCTGTTGGAATAGAGAGAATGGACAATGAGGTGGAGAAGCTGGTTCACTTCGGTTTGAAACTGATGTTGTGCCATGTTAGGCTCCTTGATAGAATATAACTTTAAATTGGTGTAATTTATTATTACAAAACCGGGCCAAAAATGTCAAATATCATTTTACTGGGGCTGGTCAGCCTTTTTACCGACATAAGCACCCAAATGGTGTACCCCATTTTGCCCCTGTACCTGTCCACCGTGATGGGCGCGGGGCCGGCAATTATCGGAATAATCGAAGGTATTGCTGAAAGCCTCGCCAGTATTGTCAAGCTTTTTTCGGGGATAGTCGCGGACCGTTACGGGCATAAGAAGCGTCTGGCGATTTTTGGTTACGCGTCATCAACGGTGAATAAAATCATCATACTGCTTTCCGTAACCTGGACCGGCGTTCTGATTGCCCGTATAATCGACCGTTTTGGCAAAGGCATCCGCGCCGCCCCAAGGGACGCCATGATCGCCGAGTCCGCCGATAAGTCCCGGCTGGGTAAAGCTTACGGCCTGCACAAGGGGCTTGATTTGCTGGGAACCGCTATCGGCATTATCCTGGCCTGGCTCATCCTTTCATCGGGTGATGACGAGTATAAAAAGATATTCCTGTATTCATTGATACCGGCGTTTGCCGGTCTTGTGATACTGTTGTTTGTCAAAGATAAAAAACAGGAAAGCTGGGGTAAAACCCCGGGCGAAACTCAGAGCAAAAAGATTGCCTTTAACTGGCAGAACCTGGACAGGCGGCTGAAACTGTTTCTTGTCTTTTTATTTCTCTTTACCCTTGGAAATTCGTCTAACGCCTTTATTCTGCTCAGGGCTTACAACGCGGGTTTTTCCGCCCGTGGAGCTATTTTGCTGTATTTCATTTTTAATATGACAGCTTCCATCTTGTCATATCCGGCTGGTATGCTTTCGGATAAATTTGGCAGAAAGAATCTTCTTTGTGCCGGATATCTATTGTATGGCATTGTGTACCTGGCCATCGGCCTCCTGTCGAGCAACATTGCCTTCATCGTGTTATTCGTTATTTACGGGTTTTACGGCGCCATGACCACCGGTGTTGAGCGTGCGCTAATCGTGGACATTGTACCGCCTGAGCACAAGGCCGGAACATTGGGCCTTCACGCCGCTATTGTGGGAATCGGCCTTTTGCCTGCTTCGGTCATTGCGGGCTTTTTATGGACCTGGCTGGGGCCTTCCGCGCCTTTCCTGTTTGGCGGTGGTCTGGCGTTTGTTACCTGCATCGGATTGTTTGTTGTGTTGGGATACCATGGCTGGCAGACTGTGCCGGAATGAGGCGTGGGAATGGAGCGAAGCCTAAACGGTGAAGGTTGTGTTTTTCCATATTTTATTTACTATTATTATTCCAATAACACTATTTATTAATAACGGTAAATGTAATATTCCCAGCCACCAATATTCTATGTTTAAAATGAACCAAGTAACCATATTTAATATACTATAAAATGTTCCAATTAATGATATTATAAACAATAATTTTGTGTTTATAGTACAATAGCATTGACGCTATAATAATAGGTATAATCATACAAAATGTTAATCCAGCTTCATTTGAAAAAATGTTTTTTATATTAAAATATATCTTCCTGTCATTATGAGGCATCCAAAAAGCAATAAATGCAGGAACAACGTTACAATGTTTATATAACCTACATTTATTTTTGTAAAATTATTTTTCCAGGTTTTTATTTCTAATAAGAAAAATAATACAATTACTATTTGAGTGATTATATTCCCAATTAAAATTGCAAAGCCATGACTTGTATTATTGGAAATATTTTGAAATACAACAACAAAAAGTAATAAAATTGATGCTATTATTGAATATAATTTAGAATAATTGTTCTTAAATATTATTGGTCCGATAAAAAACATTAAAAGCAATATTTTGGCCAATATAAACAAATAATTAAGACTTTATCAGCTACCAAAAATCTTGTTTGGTTTACGGAACCAATGTTGAATAGGTATACAATGAATATTATATTCAAAACCTCTTTAATGACTTAGTACAAAAATCCCATCAATAGATAAACAATTCAAAAATTAACTCCAGTACCAAAGCAAAAATATGCCTAATCCTGAAATAATGCGGCTCGGAACCTCAATGTGGGGTCAATAAAAGGAAATACGATTGGAGCTAATATAAGGTAATCCACTATATTCACAATGCCAAGTTGATGTAAAATTGTACTGCCTTCAAATGTTGCCCATATTTCAGTTATTAATCCATTTTCAAATCTTGTTGTATATAGTGCATTAAAACGTACCTTCTTTCCGGTAGGAGAATATGTCAAAATATTTCCTTTATCGTGTACTCCTTCATAAGTAAAATGTGTAAAAATTTTATCTCCTTCTGCAATATGAAAATTAAGTGATATTGATTTCTTGAAACCAAAATTACCATCACCCAATATGGTAAAATTAATGAAATCTTGTTTGGACCAATTAAATATAACATCTGACCCATTTTTACCATTAAGTCCATAAAGGATAAATGAGTAGATTGTCCCCATTATGAGTACTAATAATATTTGCTGTTTTTTACTGAAATAGGCAGGGGAATCCAGGATACCATTAAGGGCGCAGTATATGCGGCGGCTCTGTGACGAGATAAAAATGGACCGGAAGAGTTTTTATATCTGACTGACCATTAAATCTGTTTACAGGGCGTTAATTAGAAAATTGGGCTAATCTGCTCTAACGTTCGGGCAAATCGCCAGGCAAATCTACACATGAAACGATTTATTCAGTATTATTAGCCTTGGAACCATTATGAATAAAAACAAATACCTTTATTTCTTTTTACTTTTCCTTGCTGTCGTTTTTTCGATTTTTATATTTACCTCTTGCAAGAAAAAAGATGATTTTACCGCGACCGCTGTTTTCTCCGCTTCCCATGTGTCGCCTGGAAGGGCGGCGCCCGGGCTCGGCTCTTACAGGATTGCCTATTATGAGGCTGTGCCGGGAGGGGAGATTGGCGGAGCAGGAATCCAGGAAAGCGACGAGCCTTTCAGGATTGTGGACTATGGTCCCTATGGGGAACTTCCATCGGAAATAAAGAAACCTTCAATATATGTAGTCTTTTCGCAGCCTGTGGTCCACCTGGCAAGATTGGGGGAACCCATCAGGGAGGATGCGGGGCTATTTACAATTGTGCCTCCGCTAAAAGGGATATACCGCTGGTACGGAACCAGACTCCTTTCCTTTGAACCGGACGGGGAGAGCATGCCCCAGATGGAGTACCGCGTTACGGTTTCGGACAGGATAAAATCCCTGGGCGGCAAAAATCTGGAAGGGGAAAAAACTTTCACTTTTGAAACTGAGCGGCTCAGTGTTTTGGAATGGCGATTGGGCGCCGGTGATACCTGGGTTAGTCCATGGGACGCGGATCCTCTTGAAGCCAAAAATATCAGCCTGATTTTTTCTTACCCTGTAAACCTTGGGGAAATCGCCAAATGGATGACGATTAACGCCAGCGGACAGAATTTTGCATTTACCCTTTCCCGGCTTCCGGAAATTGACAAAAGACAATACAAGGCTGAACAGGGAGTACTCCTTACGCTTAACGGCACGCTTCCGCAAAATACTGATGTGAATCTGCGCATCCTTGCTGGTGCCAGGTCCGAAGCCAACTGGCTTGGTTCCAAAGAGGAAAGGCTCATTAACTTTCATACCCTGCGGCCTTTCAGGTTTAACGATATTTCTGTTCGTTCCGACTCAAGTCCCAGAACCGAGGAAGGGGATTCTATTCCCATTTACCTCTACTTTAGCCACCCTGTTGATCCGGAAATCAGCCCGTCACTTTTTTCTGTTCAGGGAATGCCGGCTCTTACCAGGGATAATATCCGTGTTTACGGCA
>JAIRRF010000071.1 GCA_031256115.1 Treponema sp. | reverse complement strand
TTCCGTACTTCTTTGGGATCTATCATGATTGACTTAGGCATTTTAAATTTCTCCTTTTATAATGCCCATACGGCATCGCGGATGAGTTCGCTAACCGTGGGGTGAGGGAATATAAGCTGTTTAACATCTTCGATCCGGAATTCCTGTTCAATAAGGGCAGCACCACCCCAAATAAATTCCGGGGAATATGCGCCTACGGCATGTACGCCCAGGATACGGCGATTGCCGGCATCGGCAATAACTTTCACTGCTCCCGTTCCGGCAAAGGTGTTTTCCGCCGCAAAACGACCGGATACTTTCATGGGAAGGCTTGCCTTAAGGATCTCAATACCTTTTGCCGCCGCCTCCTGTTCTGTGATTCCGACTCCGGCTGCTTCGGTAAGGCCGTAAACAGCCCAGGGAATTGCGTTGTAACGCATACGCCAGCCGCCGCCGGAAGGATTTATAGTATTAACCGCTGATTCGCCCCCATCCTCTGGGTTCAGCGCCGCAAGAATATCCGCCACGGCGACTTCTCCCATACGATAGGCGGAATGGGCAAGAAGGCTTTTTCCGGTTACGTCTCCGGCGGCCCAAATTCGGGGAATATTGGTCCGCATCCGGTCGTCCACGGCAACTCCCCCGGGGCTGATGTCAACACCGGCCGCCGATGCTCCCCAGGAATCAAGAACCGGTTTCCGTCCCACAGCCATGAGGACCAAATCCCCTTCGTTTTTTTCGACCCCGCCGTTTTTTATTTGGAAATACACTGTTCCGCCGTCAATCCTTTCAACCTTGCAGCCAAGCTTAAAATCTACATCCTTCATTGATCTTCGCAGAATGGGGGCCAGTTCCTTGTCCATGAAAGGTATAATTTCGTCCATCATTTCGATAATGGTTACTTTTGAACCCAGGGCGGAAAAGAGGCCGGCAAATTCGATACCGATAACGCCTCCGCCGATAATTGTAAGCCTTTTAGGTACATTATCTATTTTCAGAAGGGCAGTGGAATCTGCCACAAAAGGATTATCCTTTGCGCCCGGAATAGGGGGCATTACTGAGGCAGAACCTGTACAGATTAGGATGGTTTTACCCTCTTCTTCCGCTATGCTGCCGTCTGACGAGACAGATTTTACTTTTGCCGGAATTTCTCCGGAAGGGGGCGCAATGATTTCCCCTTTACCGGTAATCACATTTACACCAAAACGGTTCATCTGGCTCTTAATTCCGCCCCGTAATTTTGTAACCACTTCGGTTTTCCAGTTTTGTATCGCCGTCCAGTCAAAGGAAACATTCTGAGCCTTTACCCCGAATTTTTCCGCCTCCTTGGCATGGATATAAAGCTTCGCCGAATTAAGCAGAGTTTTGGTCGGAATACAACCCACATTAAGACAGGTCCCGCCCAGATGACGGTCTTCGATTAACAGTACCCGTTTATTATCATGCCCAAGACGCTCCGCAGCCATGTAACCTGCGGGCCCCCCGCCGATAATTATGGTATCGTACATTATTACTCCTTACCTTGCTGCTAAAAATAGATCGATATCCGCCACTGCGTTACACAAGGCTTTAAGGAAGCGCGCTGCCGCCGCACTGTCAACCAATTGATTGTTAATTGTCAGATTAAAACCAATATGCGGTTCAAAACGGACATTGCTTTTATATTCGTCCGCCGGAGGAGGAGCGATGGGTTTCATTTCTATGCCGTAAACACCAAGAACAACCGCTTCATACCTGTTAAGTACCGGCGCAAAACCGGTAATGCCCTGATTGCCCAAATCCACAACCGAAAAAGCAGATCCTGAAAGTTCCTCCGGTTTGATCGATCCTTCCCGACAGGCAGAAGAGAGCCGCTTTGCCTCGGCGGATATTTGCATCGGCGAAAGTTGCCCGGCATTATGTATTACAGGCGTCATAAAACCCTGGGGTGTATCTACCGCAATTCCCGGATCTGCCTGTTCAAAAACCAATGGATAGCGGAGAAGAAGCCGGGATACTATAAAAAGGATAATATCATTCATTGATATTTTTGCCAGACCGAGTTTCTCTGATAAATCTTCCGATGCTTTTATGGCTGAACAGATTTCCTGAAGTTTTGTAACCGGCGCTGAGGCATTTAGCGTATGGTGGGCGTAACCCGCCAAAGATTCAGGCGTTCGGCCGGAAATGGCATTATCAATACCCTTAACAGGCATTTTTGTTAAATCTTCCAGAGTAACCCGTCCACCGATGCCTGAACCGGCAGCCTGGCCGCATGCTAAGGTAAATCCCACAGCCTTTGCCGCCGCCGTTAAAGCGGGCCTCTTTGTCAGAGCCGCCATCACATCCCGTTCAATAATTCTGCCGCCGGGACCGGTACCGGCAAGCATCGGCGCCATTAGGGACAGAGCTTCGTTTTGCGCCAGTCTGCGCGCCCGTGGAGAAACGCGTACACAGGAGAAAGAAATAGGTTCATTTTGTTCATTATTTTGCGTCATTACCGATTCCTTATATAAACAAGCCGTCCTCTGACTTATAGTATACCATTTTTATGGGGTTTTGAAAGTCTGCGACACCATAAAGGCGGCGTCCGAAAAGTCAGACCCTTGGTCTATAGAAAAACTTGTTCGGACAGCCCCATTTAGTTCATATATCTTCCGCGAATTTAAATTCCCAGTAATTTATAGGTTATTTCCATCATCTTATCAATATTCAGCGGTTTGGCCAGATGGAAATTCATACCACTGGCAAGGGACTTATCTATATCTTCCTTAAAAGCTAGGGCAGTAAGGGCTACGATGGGTACGGTTTTTGCATCCTCCCGATTCAGTGCCCGGATTGTCTTTGCTGCTTCATAGCCGTTTATTACCGGCATTTGAATATCCATGTAGATAATGTCATAGCTATGCAACGGAGATTCGGAAAAAATCCTTACCGCGGCGGCTCCGTCTACGGCTTCGTCTATCTTTATGCCGGTGCTTTCCATAATGTTGTAAACCAAAGTGCGGTTAATTCTGACATCATCTACCAGAAGCGCCCGTTTTCCCTTAAGGCGGCCGCTTACATCCTCGAAACGAACATCCCTGGTTATTTTTGCCCAGGTTTCCTGTAATTCCAGGCAAAAACTAAATTCGCTTCCCTCTCCCGTTTTGCTTTTTACCGCAATATCACTGCCAAAGAGCCGTACAATGTTCCGGCTAATGGAAAGCCCCAGGCCGGTACCGCCGTACTTTCGGGTTATCAAATTATCTGCCTGCTCAAAGGGCGAAAAAAGATTGGCCAGGACATCCTCGGCAATGCCGATACCCGTATCACGGATCGAAAAATCAATTAATGCTTTTCCGTTTGTTTTTTCCTTATGGCTGATGGAAAAGGTTACTTTTCCGTTTTGCGGGGTAAATTTTACCGCATTGCCCAGAAGGTTCAGCAATACCTGCCGTAAGCGGAGGGCGTCGCCAAGGTAGAACATGTCCGGGGGAAGTTCAAAACAGGTTTCAAGGGCAATTCTTCCTTCTTCGCAGCGGGGCTGGATTATCATTGCCACAGTTTGGGCAAGTTCCATCAAATCCATTTCTTCCATGACAAGTTCTATTTTTCCCGCTTCGATTTTTGAGATGTCAAGGATGTCGTTTAAAAGGCCCAGAAGGTGCTGGGAAGAATTTTCTATGTGGCCGATATGGTCCAGAACTTCGTTTATGTTAACGTCTTTGGCAAGTAGTTTTTTCTTGGCAATCCCGGTCATGCCGATAACGACATTCATGGGAGTCCGGATTTCGTGGCTCATCCGGGCCAGGAATATTCCCTTATGTTCATTGGCCAGATTTGCTTCCCGGGTAGCTTTTTCCAGAGCCTTCTGTTGTTCCATCAGTTCGCTAACGTTATTGGAAGTGATAATATAACCGATTTTTCTGCCGTCCCTGTCGGTCAGGTAGCTTGCTTCACCCTTGAAATAGCTGTTCGAATCAGAATTGTATAAAACCTGGGTTTCGCTACCCCTGTGCAAAGCCATTATGGGATCGTATTCAGTATTGGCAGGGTATATACTGATATCGAAATAGGGTTTTTCCAGGATGTTTTCCAGGCTATTCTCCAATAATGCAAGGGCGGCGTCATTGATATATATAATTCGTAAATCCATGTTAGTGATTAATAACGGCCCCCTGTCGGCTTCAACCAGGCTGTCCGCCATTTCATCAAAGGAATCCGCCAGGGTTCCAATCTCGTTTTTGGTCTGCGAGTTAAACCTAAAATGCCGTTCCCCGGCGCGGAACCGGAAAATACCGGAGATTAAATCGGTAATACCGGAAGAAAAAACAGAAGCAATCCAGATAGCAGCCAGTACCACCAGGGTAATCATGATCCCCGCTGAAAACCACAGCATGCCGGTGGTTTCAACAAGGCTGGTAGAAATCATACTGCTGGTTTCCAAAGCCATCATGCTTAGGTCCAGGTTTGTGGTTTCGATAATTTGTACTATTTTTTCTTCTGTTTCTCTGGCGGGACGGTGAAAATCCTCCATACCCGCTCCGATAGCCACAAAACCGAAACCCCGTCTGGTTTTACCGTAACTGCCGGTATAATAGGGAATTGCGGCTGCCGTATTGGGTTTCCAGATACCGCTCCAGAGTATAAGAAAGGAACCGGAACCTCCTTCCTTGGTCAGGTCAAACCAGCCAGTACACTGGGGAGCGTTATTCAGGTAACGGCCATCAAGACCGACAAGACCCTGGACGGTAAGTTCCCTGGACGGCCTTTTGTCCCGGGATTGGGCATGGAAGACGGGTACATCCTTTATGAATTCAACATAGGACAGTCCCGATTCCTGCCAGTCATTGTATATCCGGTCCTCCAGCCAGGGTACTTCCGGCTCCCCGGTCTCGGGATTAAAACCCACAATGGAATGATGCCGGGGATGGGCGATACTGCGGCATTGATAGTCCCAGATAAATGCATAGTTTCCTTCGAAGGCGCTGGGCATTTCCACATAACGTTCTTCCATAGGTGTTATGTGATCCACAAATTCCATGATATGATCATGATCCAGCGCCAGTGTTACATAGCCGGTTTTGATCCCGTTACGTACCACCGGTGCAGCCCAGCGGATAATGCCTTTAAAACGCCTGCCCACGGGATTTTCCATTCCCGCATATGCCTCTTCCCGGGGATTAAAATCCAGACCCCGCAGTGCGGCATTTTTTGGAGTATACATGCCAATTAAACGGGAACGGACATAGGCTCCAATTACATCTGAAACATAGATTTCACCGGGCCCCAAATTCCGGAGTTCCGCAAAATAGGTTTCCGCCCTGATATAGGTATTATGCCTGTCGGATACGTTTTTCCTTTGGCTGTCCATTTGATCCGAAGTAGTAACTTTAATAATTTCATTTCCCGCCGGGTCCAGGTAGCTCATCTCCAGATAGAGGGGCCGTTCTTCGGTTTTCCAAAGTTCCTGCGGCCGGTTACGGTAATTGGTTTCATTTTCGCTGTTGGTGGAGGGAGAATATGCTCCGATGGAAAGATCTTCCTCCGAAATCCAGGAATTTCCGTCCGGAGCCAGAATCCATTTCCGCTGCTTAATCAAAACACTTTTTTTATGGTTCAGAAAATGCCGGTATACGGCTCCGTCCGGCTCAAGATCCGCCGCATAAAGAATGTCATCGTCCCGCTGGTAAAGAAAATCCGCAATTTTTTTTGCTATGTCCGTACTGGCCCGTTCAAGCTCCCTGATCGCTGAATTATCCAGGGCCGAAACAGAGTCTTCTACCGCAATATGGCCCATATTAGCCAGGGCTTCGTTGGCCTTGCTTTTTAATTCCCCGGCCCGGTTTTCCAGTTCTTTTACCAGATGCCGGAACTGTCCCCAGGCAATAAAGGTAAGCAATAAAAGAGGAATAACCTTAATAATTACAAAAATCAGGATAAGTTTGGTCCTGGTATTGAAGCCTCTTTTAGTCAGAAATTGTCCGACGGTCGATTCGATTTGTTTTAAAAACTTCATGCTTTTTGTTATTATCGGTATAATTTATAACTCCGCCCTGAAGCTCGCCTGCAAGCAGGTGTGCAGCAGGCAGAAGGTATTAAACCCCTCGCATACAATAAAAAAACATTTTTTAAACATTTTTTTGACAAAAAAAGCTGCCAATGATATACTATGTCCTGGAAAGATGTAAAGCCAGCTCCGAACCACTCCTGCGTAAGCTTTTGTTCCGGTTTTACGGGAACATAGCTCGGAGAAGGGGTCGATAGGCGGCAGGAGTAATCCGGCCGCCCGCCGTTTTGCAAAGGAGCCTTCGTAAACACTCACAATACCGTGGTCGTAAAAGCAAGGGTTTGGTGAGTGTTTACGAGGGTTTTTTCATTTTTCCGAAGGAGTGGGAGAATGGCAAAACAACTTATGATTAAGCCGGAAAAATGTATCGGATGCCGGACCTGCGAACTCATTTGTTCATGGAATAGGGGGAAAAAATTTAATCCCCGGAATTCTGCGGTTTCGGTAATTGACTATGAAGAGGCGGTCATCTCGGTACCGGTGATGTGCCTTCAGTGCGAGGAAGCCTGCTGTGTCAAAGTATGTCCAGTGGGATCCATGCACCAGGACGAGTGCGGTACCGTAAAAAACGATCCAAACAAGTGCATTGGATGCAAGTTGTGCGTAAACGCCTGCCCTATGGGGAATGTTACCTTCAGCCAGGCAAGCCGGAAAATCGTCAAATGCGAACTCTGTGACGGCGATCCCGGATGCGCAAAATACTGTCCTGCAGCATGTCTGGTTTATACCGAGGAAGAGGACGGCCTGGGCCGGAAAAAGGCCATAGCCCTGACCCTTAAAAATGTTTTCGGTGCAGAGGAGGCGGCAAAATGAACGGATGGGTAGGAAAATTGCTCCGGATTAATTTAACAACCGGAGAAATCAAAAAAGAACCTCTTAACACAAAAGACGCCAATGATTTTGTGGGCGCCCGGGGGCTTGGCACCAAGATCTACTGCGATGAAGTTAATCCCAAAATCGATCCCTTAAGCCCGGACAATAAAATCATCTATATTACAGGACCTTTAACCGGCACCTTTGCATCCAGCCCCGGCCGCTACGAGGTAGTAACCAAGGCGCCCCTGACAGGCACCATCGGCGCCGCCAACTCCGGCGGCCACTGGGGGCCGGAACTTAAATATGCCGGTTACGACGGACTTATTGTTGTAGGGGCCGCAAAAAAGCCGGTCTATATCTACATCAACGACGACAAGGTAGAGATCCGCAAGGCTGATCATATCTGGGGCAAAGATGTCCATGAGTCCACGGATATGCTTAATGGGGAGACTTCTGCGGATGCCCGGGTGGCCT
>JAIRRF010000059.1 GCA_031256115.1 Treponema sp. | reverse complement strand
GGCAGGCAGGGCAACTTCATCAAGGCTTTCCATGAGCACCGGAGCGGTGCCGGTGGCAATCATTTCCAATTGCTGGGCTGCAGCCCGGGATACATCAATAATCCTTTGTGCTACAAAGGGGCCTCTGTCATTAACCCTTACAATTACTGTTTTATTATTATGCCGATTTGTTACCTTTACCATGGTCCCGAAAGGCAGTATAGGATGAGCCGCGGTAAACATGGAATCGTTGAAAATTTCCCCCGATGCGGTGGGTCGGCCGTTAAATTCTGCGCCGTACCAGGAGGCTATTCCTTCCTGATGAAAAATCCCCCTTTCAAGCTCTCCGGTCCGGGCCTGTGCAAAACTCAAGGAGCCAAGGGCAAAACCAATAACAATGGCAAACATAATCTTTTTCATAGTCAAAGTATCGGCATTTTTAACCTATTTCCCCGAACATTTTAAAGATGTTTATTCAGCAGCCGCAGGAATTCTTTGCGGCTTATGACTTCCCCTCCCAGGCTAAGCAGATGATCCGTTGGAACCTGGCAATCAATAAATTGAATCCCCCGTTCATAAAAAAAATACTCTGCCAGGGTCAGGAAAGCCGCCTTGGACGCATTGGAAACTTTGGCAAACATCGATTCACCGCAAAAAACATTTCCCAGTAATAGACCATAACAGCCACCTGTAAGGATTCCGTCTTTTCTGCTTTCCGCGGAATGGGCATAACCCAGCCGGTACAATTCACTATAACCTGCAATAATGTCAGGGCTTATCCAGGTGCCTTTCTGGCCGGGACGTTTTATTTCTTTGCAGTTCCTGATTACACCGTCAAAATCCGTATCAAGGGCAATATCAAAATCTCCCCGATTCAAAATCTTTTGCATGGACCGGGAAATATGGAGTTTTTGCGGAAAGATAACACAACGGGGATCCGGAGACTGCCATAAAACCGGATCATCCGGATTAAACCACGGAAAAATTCCCTGTTCATAGGCGGAAAGAAGCATCCCCGGAGAAAGATTACCCCCTACGGCAACAATATCTCCGTCCACATTAAGAGGATCGGGAAAAAGAAACCTCTGGTTTTCGTTTAAATAGGGAAATCCAGGATCAGGGCCGGAGAAGTATTTCATCTATAAAAAAGTTCATTCCGCTTCCACCGTTTCCAAAACGGTAATCCGGTATTCGCCGTCAGAATAATCAGCCCTGGCTTTACCGCCTTCGCTTAAAGCGCCAAAGAGTACTTCATCTACAAAGAAGGTTTTTATTTTTTCTTCCACCAGTCTTCCTGCATTCCTAGCGCCGAATTCCCTGGAATAACCTTCCAGTGCCAGTTGGTTTATGCAGTCATCCGTAGTTTCCAGGACTACGTTTTTCTCCAGAAGCTGAACCTTAAAAAGATCCAGTTCCTTGTTGATAATCGAGAGCATAACCTCCCTGGAAAGGTGACCAAAACGGACTACCGCATCCAGACGGTTGCGGAATTCAGGGGTAAAGATCTTTTCTACAGCCCCGTCTACGGCGCTTTCATCATTCATTCGTTCGCCAAATCCAATTAAGCTTTTTCCAATATCCCTGGCCCCTGCATTGCTGGTCATAATAAAAACAATGTTCCTGAAATCCGCCTTACGGCCATTGTTATCTGTTAAGGTGGCGTAGTCCATTATCTGAAGGAGTATGTTGTAGATATCCTGGTGCGCCTTTTCAATTTCGTCCAGGAGCAGCACCGCATGGGGCTGTTTCCGGACCGCATCGGTCAAAAGACCGCCCTCTTCGTAGCCCACATAGCCCGGAGGCGATCCGATTAGCCGGGACACGGTATGTTTTTCCTGATACTCGCTCATGTCAAAGCGGTGCATGGGCAACTCCAGAATATCCGCCAGACTCCGGGCCAGCTCAGTTTTTCCAACCCCGGTGGGCCCCACAAAAAGAAAATTTGCCACCGGTTTGTTGGGCGTCCGAAAACCCGCCCTGGATCGTTTAACTGCCCTTACTACCGCCAGAACCGCATCGTCCTGCCCAAAAACCCGGCTCTGTATATTTTCTTCCAGAATTTTCAGCCTGTCTTTTTCGCTCATTCCCACGGATTTCTCAGGGATCCGGGCTATCTTTGAAACCACCGTTTCAATTTCCGAAGTACCAATACCTATAAACTCTACGGTTCCCTCCTGAACAGTTTCACTGGACCGCGTAGTTTCACTACGCTTCGTAGTTTCACTTTTTTTATAGGCTTCAATATTTACAAAGGCCCCGGCCTCGTCTATAACGTCAATGGCTTTGTCCGGAAGACGGCGTTCAGTGATGTACTGGGCGGAAAGTTTAACCGCAGATTCCAGGGCTTCATCGCTGTAGTGAACCTTGTGGTACGATTCATATTTACTTTTCAAGCCCCGGAGTATGGCCACCGCATCTTCTTCTGTAGGCTCGTTAATGTCAATTTTTTGAAAGCGCCGTGAAAGGGCCCTGTCCTTTTCGAAAAATTTGCCGTATTCTTCATGGGTGGTGCTACCTATACAGCGGAGCTTGCCCGAACTAAGGGCGGGCTTAAGAATATTGGCCGCATCCAGCGCATTCCCCGATACGGCCCCGGCTCCTACCAGTGTATGGATTTCATCAATAAAGAGGATCGCCTTATCCTTTTTAAGCATCTCTTCCACAACCCGCTTTACCCGTTCTTCAAAATCACCCCGGTATTTGGTTCCTGCAATTAGTGCGCCCATATCAAGAGAAAAAACGGAAAAGTCTTTCAGGGTAGGAGGCACCTGATCAGCCGCAATTCGCTGGGCTAATCCTTCGGTAATGGCAGTTTTACCAACCCCGGAATCTCCCACATGGACAGGATTGTTTTTAAAACGCCGACAAAGTACCTGCACGGTTCTGTCCAGTTCGCTTTCCCGGCCAATGACAGGCTCTAAAAGACCGTCTTTGGCCAGGGAGGTCAGCTCGGTGGCAAATTTTTCCAGGGCGGTTTTCTTGTTCTGCTGCTGCTTCCGTTGATCTCCTTCGTTTTCTTCTACCGGTTTACTCTGTTCTTCTCCTTCTCCCCTGCCGGCTGTGCCGGAAATTTCCTGGTTAACGCCGTGAGAAAGTACACTGGTCAAATCAAAACGTGTTACTCCTGCTTTGCGGAGATAGTAAGAACAAAAGTTTCTGGCTTCATCAAAAAGGGATACCAGGATGTCTGCAATCTCCAGGGTATCCTTTCGGGAAGATTGACAGTGGATCACTGCCCTTTCCAGCACATTTTGAAAACCCACAGTTTGTGTAGGCTCTGCATTGTTAACCAGTGGTACCTTTTGCTTAAAGTAACTTTCCATACCATTTCTAATCTGGTCAAGATTGGCCCCGCAGGCATTAAGTACTCCCTGCACATCGTCAAAAGACAAAGCGGCATAGAGGATATGTTCCGGAGTCAGATATTCATGGTTTCTGATCTTGGCTTCGTTATATGCGGCGTTAATTATGGCCTGAACATGGCGGCTTATTTTCATGGTTCCTCCCGATTGATCGCATTAATGCATTTTAGGGCATTTTAGGCTTTTTCCACTATGC
>JAIRRF010000051.1 GCA_031256115.1 Treponema sp. | reverse complement strand
GAATGGGGAGAATGCAAGTTCCTATTGATTAATTGCCATAAATATGTTAATTTAACTTATCATATGGAATTGCCGATGAAATAAGAGAGGGGGTTTCTGGGGCATGACTGAAGTACTTTCCCAGGAAGAAATTGATCAGCTACTCACCGCGATAAATGCCGGGGATACCGAGCCGGAGGATATACGTCCGGCAACGGATACCCGCAAAATCAAGATCTACGACTTCAAACGCCCGGATAAGTTTTCCAAAGAGCAAATAAGAACCATTTCAATGATGCACGATACCTTCGCGCGCTTAACCACCACAAGCCTTTCAGCCCAGCTTCGCTCAATGGTTCACGTTCATGTGGCGTCGGTAGACCAGCTCACCTACGAAGAATTTATCCGTTCCATACCTACTCCAACAACCCTGGCGATCATCAATATGGACCCCCTCAAGGGCAACGCCATACTGGAAATAGACCCTGCGGTAACCTTTTCCATCATAGATCGTCTTTTTGGCGGTACCGGGGAAGGAACCAAGTCCCAGCATGAATTGACTGACATTGAAACTTCCGTTATGGAAGGAATTATTGTACGCATTTTGGGGAATATGCGGGAAGCCTGGACCCAGGTCATCGACCTCCGGCCAAGACTGGGTCAGATCGACACAAATCCCCAGTTCGCGCAAATTGTACCCCCCACTGACATGGTTGTGCTTGTAACTCTGGAAACAAAGGTCGGGGATGTGGAAGGTATGATAAACTTCTGTATTCCTTACCTTACCATTGAACCGATTATAGGTAAACTTTCCACCCAGTTCTGGTTCTCTACAGTGCACAGGGGAACAACGACAGAGAATCTTAATGTTCTAAAGGAAAAACTCGCAACAGTCGATGTTAATATAGTTGCCGAAATTGGAAAAATAAATATTCCTGTCCGGGAAGTGCTTTCACTGCAGGTGGGTGACATCGTAAGGCTTTACAATACGAAGATAGGGGATCCGTATTCCCTGAACGTAGGCAACAAAAAGAAATTTATATGCCGCCCGGGGGTCATAGGAAAGAAAATGGCAGTGCAGGTAATTAAAAAAATTGCGGAGCTTGAGCAGGATGAATTTGAGGAACTTGCGACTGAAGGGGAGGAGGGGTTGTTATGAGCGATGGTGCTCTTTCGCAGGATGAAATAGATGCATTATTGGCAGGTGTTGATTCGTCGAGTATGCCAAGTGCGGGAAGCGCCCCGGCAGCGGCAGCTCCGGGCGGCGGTTCCGAGAATGAACGCCGGGCTTTTCAGGATTTTCTTTCCGGAAATATAGGGGCTGAATCTTCCAATCTTTCCATGATGACCGGGGCAACGGTTGATTTGAAAGAACCCCAGGTTACTTTTACAAACCGGGAGGCGCTATTGGGCCAGTTATCGGATATGGTAACGGTGGTTAAGGCTGATTATAGTTCCGGTTTCCCCGGGGAACACATTTTTGTCATGCCTGAAGATACCGCAAGAAGTATAGCTTCCTTGATGAACAAGGAAGAAAATATTCAGATGGACGAAATGGCCATGTCGGTTATCGGGGAAGTGGTTTCCCAGCTTGTGGGAACCCAGATAACAGATTTAACAAAAAAAACCAACAATAAATCAATTGCGGCGATTGCCCCAGAAGCGGCAAATATTAAAAAAGCGGCGGCAGCTTTACCGGCCGGAGATTTTCTGAGCGCTTCCTATCAACTGGATCTGGGAGACGGAAAACAGCATCAAATGTGGGAAATATACGGCGGCTCCGTTGCGACTGATATTGCAAGAGCTTTAAATGGCGGCGGTTCGGCGCCCGCAATGCAGGGTATGCCGGCAATGGGCGGCATGGATATGGCCGCCATGGGTATGGGAGGAATGAATATGCAAGGCATGAATATGCCAGGAATGGCTATGGGTATGGGCGGAATGGGTATGCATGGAATGCCCCCTATGGGCGCACCGACCAATGTTAGCGCGGTTCAGTTTCCTAACCTGATGCACCACCCGACGCCACATGAAGCGGGAAACATAAGTCTGATAATGGACGTTTTCATGGAAATGACCGTCGAATTGGGCCGTACCCGCAAACTGATAAAAGAAATCCTGAGTATGGGGGAAGGAACCATTATCGAGCTGGACAAGCTTGCGGGTGAACCTGTAGATATTCTGGTAAACCATAAGCTCATAGCCAAGGGAGAAGTTGTAGTCATCGATGAAAACTTCGGCGTCCGCGTTACGGAAATTGTTTCCCCATTGGAAAGAATGAACGAGATGAATTAGGTGCAAACTAATCAGAATATTATTTAACTAGCGGGCGGGTAAGTACTGCGGCAGAAAGCTACCTGTGGAGCCTGACTACGGAGCCTAAAGTCTCCTCCGTCAGAGAATTCCAAAAGCTTTCTCTTCAGCACTCACCCGCCCATTCATTAGTATTATTCTGTTTAATTGCTCAATCGTGATTGAATAGACGAGCCGCCCGTTCCCTCACCTGGGTGGAATCACTACAAGCTTGTGTTCAGTTCGTCGAATAAAAGTTTTGCATACTGTCGGAGATTTGTATCTCACCTACCCATTTATCAATATTATTCTGGGTAATTGCGTATATCCCAGTATTATACTAAAATAATAGACGGTATTCTTATGACAAAAGAAGAAAAATATACTTACTGGCTTGAATTGGCACAATATGATTTAGATACTGCTACTGCAATGTTTTCTGCTGGGCGATGGTTCTATGTAGTATTTATGTGCCAGCAGGCTGTGGAAAAGCTTTGCAAGGGATTGTATACAATATATCTTGATGATAATGTGCCTAAAATTCATAATATAAAAACTGTTTTATCGCGGTTTAAGGATAAATTGCCAACTACTGTCAGCGAAGACATTCTACATTTCCTTGATTCTCTTTCCGCTCAATACATCACATATCGATATCCTGATTTTGAATATAAACCGGATCGTCTAACCAGTAAAAGTGAGGCGAAGCAAATCCTGGAAAAAACAAAGGAGGTGTTCTCTTGGCTGTTGACTTTGAAGCCGTAAGCCGGATTGCCCGGAACTATGCCGAAGATGTAAGCCGTGAACTACCAATAGAAAAAGCTTTGCTTTTTGGTTCTTATGCCAATGAAACCGCAACAGAATTAAGCGATGTGGACATTTGCTTTTTTTTTAAAAGCTACAATGGGAAACGCAAAGTCGATCTGGTGGCTCAAATTCTGGGAATTGGCGGAGAAAAATATAGCCAGATTGGATTTGAACCTATTATATTTGAAACAGCCGAAATTGAAAAAAACAATCCATTTGTCATGGAAATTATGGCGACTGGCAGGGAATTGTTATAACCGTTTTGCCTAAATGCACAATAGTTAATTTGGCTTTTTTGAATCCTGGAAGTTAATCAGCACTTTTGCTATGGAAAGTATAACTTTATGGTTGTAATCATTCAATTTTGACATGATGTATAAAAAATCCTTATTCCTGTTTAGAATTTCTGATGTTTCGTTCTTTATGTTTTCTTTTCCTGTCACAAGGTATTCCACAGTAACCCCAAGAGCTTGAGCAATCAGAACCGCTTTGTCAGCAATAGGAATTGAAGACTCTTTTTTAACGTAATTCTCTATTGTTTTTAGGCTTAAACCGGTTTTTGCGGCCAACTCTTTTTGCTCCATACCTAGAAAATCAAGGGTTTCCCGCAAATTATCACGAAAACTCATATTTAGATACTAGCCAAAAATAAGGGTTGGTTGCTTGAATAAACCTTTAATTTGGGGTACAATGTATTAATAAACCATCATAGTAAAGGA
>JAIRRF010000050.1 GCA_031256115.1 Treponema sp. | reverse complement strand
AAGGAGAACGCAGATTGCGTTAGTCATGACTGCTGATTTTTGCCGGCCAGTCGGATGATGAAAATTAGGCATTGTCCTATGGTAGCAAAAATGTATTCTGGGGTATAGTAGATGTAGTTGTATAATAGATTAAACGGAGGAAAACATGGATTCACCAAATAGACCATTTGTAGAATTACGGAATTCCAAGCTGGGCCCGGTTCTGGTTAAAGCCTTACAGGCACGTCATTTTGATGCGGAGTATTTTGACGATATTCCCCAGGCGGTAGAAAAAGTTTTCAGTCTTATTCCGGGGGATCATGTAATTTCCTGGGGCGGCTCCATGACAGCCGCGGCAATGGATCTTTATAACGAAGCCGCCAAGCGGGACTACAAATTAATTAACCGGGATACGGCAAAAACCCAGGACGAAAAAATGGAAATGATGCGCCAGGCCCTGCTTTGCGATACCTACTTAATGGGGGCCAATGCAATCAGCGAAGACGGCCAACTGGTGAATATTGATGCATACGGAAACAGGGCTGCGGCCCTCTGCTTCGGCCCCCGGCAGGTAATTGTTATTGCCGGCATGAACAAGGTAAGAAAAACCCTGGACATTGCCATTGCCCGGGCCAGAACCATTGCCGCCCCCTTAAACATACAGCGTTTTGCCGCAAACAAAACCCCCTGTAATATCAGCGGCGCCTGCGAGGACTGCAAAAGCCCCGATTCAATTTGCTCCCATATGGTAATTACAAGGTTATGCAAACCAGCAGGCCGGATTAAGGTGATCCTTGTCGGGAAAGACCTGGGATTTTAACATGAACATACACGGAACCGGCTGCGGAATTCTGGATTGTATTTTTGCGGACGAGGATTTTTCCGGTCCTGCCTATCAAAGTGCCATGTCTAAGAAAAGCGGAGACGGGGGGCTAACGCCGGGACAGCTAGTTTTTTCTGATGCCCTGGAAAAATTTATGGGCCGGCCCTACGACGAAGTTCTTGCTTCCCTTAACAAGAGTAAAACCCCCAATGCCTGGAACCTCGGCGGCCCCTCGGCGGTTTCCCTGGCCCATGCAGCCCAGATCCTTGCCGGGAAAAATGCAGGCAGCAAGAACTATGCGGTGCGGTTTTATGGTGTCCGGGGCTGCGATAATGCGGGCCAAACGTTAATGGAAAAAATTTCTTCCATTCCTTTTACTGACATTCGTATGATACCAAAGGAATATCCCCATTCCAGGGTAGATGTGTTGTCCGATCCCCGGTACAACAACGGCGCCGGTGAACGAACTTTTGTTATCAGAAGAGGAGCTCTGGATGAATTCTATCCCGATGATTTAGGAAATGATTTTTTTAACGCCAATCTTATTGCTTTTGGCGGAACAGCCCTGACACCCCGAATTCATAACAATCTGACGGAATTACTGCAACGATCCAGGAAAAACGGCGCTTTCACTGAAGTCAACCTGGTCTACGATTTTCAGAGTGAGTTGGAAAATCCCGGCAAAAAATGGAAGCTTGGCAAAAATGATGATGCCTATCCTTACATAGACTTACTGGCGGCAGATCAGGAAGAAGCTCTAAAAACATCCGGAAAAACCGGCGTGGAAGAAGCCGCCGCCTGGTTTATAAAACAGGGTTGCGGCGCGGTTGTTATTACCCGGGGCAGGCTGCCCTTGCTGCTTTACTCTGATCCCGGAACAGCAGGATTTTTTACCAAAACAGAGATGACATACCTGCCGTCCTGTGAAAAGGTGGACCAGGAGCTGGCGGATCATCCGGAACGGCGGGGAGACACCACCGGCTGCGGAGACAATTTTACCGGCCAGGTAATTGCTGAACTGGCGGAGGTTCTGGCCTCAGGTAAACAAAACGACATTGATCTTAGGGAAATCTGCATCCCCGCGGCAGCAGCCGGAGGCTTTGCCTGTTTTATTGTGGGCGGCGCTTTTTATGAAACAGAAACCGGTCAAAAACGGCGGCTTCTGGAACCTTATATCAAAGCATACCGGGAACAGCTTGAATAATATCCTGTTTTTTGCTATGCTGAGAGACAATGTTACCAATAAAAGGAGTAATATCAGATCATGAAAATTGATGAATTAAAACATGCAGGTCTAAAAAAATGGATTGAAGAAGCAGTTACCCTGATGACCCCGGATGCGGTGGAAGTCTGTGACGGCAGTCAGGCCGAATATGACAGGATGATCAAAATCCTGGTTGACGGCGGACTTGCTACACCATTAAAAAAACGGCCCCATAGTTACCTTTTCCGTTCAGACCCCTCGGACGTGGCGCGGGCGGAAAGCCGTACCTTTATTGCCAGCAAAAACCAGGACGACGCCGGACCTACCAACAATTGGACCGATCCGGATAAGTTAAAAAAAGAAATGTCAGATCTGTACAGGGGCTGCATGAAGGGCCGCATCATGTATGTTATACCTTTTTCCATGGGGCCCGTCGGTTCGAACATTGCCAAGATCGGCGTCGAAATTACCGACAGCGCCTATGTCGTAGTAAACATGCACATTATGACCAGGGTGGGAACCAAAGTTCTGGACGTGTTGGGCGGAGACGGATTCTTTGTACCCTGTTACCATTCAATCGCCAAACCCCTGGCAGAAGGAGAAAGCGACAACGGCAAATGGCCCTGCGAGCCCGATGTCAATAAAAAATATATTTCCCATTTCCCCGATACATACGAGATATGGTCCTATGGATCAGGTTACGGCGGGAACGCACTGCTTGGCAAAAAGTGCCTGGCCCTGCGGATTGCTTCGGTGCTGGCCCGGGACGAGGGCTGGCTTGCCGAACATATGCTGATTCTCAAGATCACCAATCCCGAAGGAAAGGTAAAGTACATGGCCTGTGCCTTCCCCTCGGCCTGCGGCAAGACAAATCTTGCCATGCTTATCCCGACCCTGCCGGGCTGGAAGGTCGAGACCGTAGGAGACGACATTGCCTGGATGAAGTTCGGAGCGGACGGACAATTATACGCTATTAACCCTGAATCCGGTTTCTTCGGCGTGGCGCCCGGCACCAACGATCATTCCAACTATAACGCCATGCAGTCAATCAGGGAAAACACTATCTTTACCAACTGCGGCCTTACCGAAGACGGCGACATTTGGTGGGAGCAGATTGGCCACGGCGCTCCGGGCAAAGAAATCATCGACTGGAAGGGACGGTCAAAACCCGCACCCCAGGACGACAAAATCCCCAAAGGTGAGGGAGCGGAACCAATCGCCCATGCCAACGCCCGCTTTACCGCTCCGGCACGGCAGTGCCCGGTTATTGCCGCCGAGTGGGAAGATCCCAAAGGCGTGCCGATCAGCGCATTCCTTTTCGGCGGACGGCGGCCTGCCACTGTTCCGTTGATTAACCAGAGCAAGAACTGGATCCACGGCGTATTTATGGGTTCCATCACCGGTTCGGAAATTACCGCCGCGGCTTTGGACCTTGCGGCAGGCACGATCCGCCGGGATCCCTTTGCCATGGTGCCTTTCTGCGGCTACCACATGGGCGACTATTTTAAACACTGGATCGACCTTGGCAAGAAAGCCGAAGCCGAAGGCCACGGCGACAAACTGCCGAAGATCTTCTTCTGCAACTGGTTCCGAAAGGACAAGGATGACAAGTTTATGTGGCCCGGTTACGGCGAGAACAGCCGTGCCTTGGCCTGGGTCTTTGACCGCTGCGACGGCAAGGACAATTGCGTGGAAACTCCCATCGGCAACCTGCCTAAACCCAACGCCATCGATCCTCCCGAAGGAGTAAGCGCCGGGGCAATGGCCGAGCTATGTTCTGTAGACATAGAGGGATGGAAGAAGGAAATCGCCGATGTGCGCCAGAACCATTATCCCAAGTTTGGCGACAAGCTGCCCAAGGAACTGTACGCAGAGTTAGATGCTATCGAGAAACGGCTGAACGGGTAAGATTACTCTACTTTAAACCGGGAGACTTCCTTCATTAATTGATCGATTATCTCCCGGTTTTTGCTGCTTATCTCGTTAACATGATGTATCGCAATATTTATATGCTCAGCTCCCGTCGCCATTTCATTCATGCCCGAGGTTATCTCCTGGGTTGCCTTCTCCAAGTTTTCGCTTTCCCGTATTACTTCCTTGCTGCCCTCAAGCATTTCATGGGAACCGCTCATAACCTGCCGGGTTATATCGTTTACATTTGTTACGCCTTCAAGAAGCTGCTTGCTCCCGATTCCCTGTTCTTCCATCGCATGGCGGATATTCTCTTCCTGCAGCGCTACGGTCTTAACACTTGAATCAATGGCCTCAAATTTATTAAGTACGTTTCCGGTAGAACGGGTGATTTTGTCGATGGATTCTTTTATTTTTTTCAAAACATTGCCGATGGTTTTGGACTGCACACTGGAGTTTTCCGCCAGTTTGCGAATCTCGTCTGCAACAACGGCAAAACCCTTGCCTGCTTCTCCCGCATGGGCCGCCTCAATCGCCGCGTTCATCGAAAGCAGGTTGGTCTGGCTGGCAATGTTCTGCATAACCGAGTTGATCTCCAAAAGGCCCTCGGATTCCCGGGCGATTTCCTGAATATCCTGGGACACCTCGGACAGACCCGTGCGGCCCACTTCCGAAGCATCGGTTAATGTCTTTACATTGTCGGCGTTGTTGACAAGCGTATCGGTAACCGAGCGGATATTGGCTACCATTTGTTCAATGGCGGATGAAGCCTGAGATATTTGCGTGTTCTGATTCTCCACATGGCCGTTGAGCTTGTGGATATTATCCACAACCTGTTCCATGGTCGCATGGGTTTCGGTTACGCTGGCGCTTTGGTTGATAATGCGGCCCTTGATGCTTTGTACATTGGCCGTAATTTCGTTCACCGCGGCGGCGGTTTCGTTCATGTTGGCGGCAAGGTCATTGCCGATGTCGGATAATGTCCATCCTTCATTTCTGATGTTTATGACAAGATTCTTGATTTTCTCCAGGGTCTCATTAAAATATTTTGCCATACGGCCGATTTCGTCTTTGGAATGGATATTGATGGCATGGGTCAGATCCCCTTCGCCTTCGGCAATGTCCTCCAGTGTGTCCGCCATGGTAATGATCGGTTTACTGATGGTCCGGGAGATGAACATTGCCGCCGGTACAACCAGGACAAGTATTAAAAGGGCAATAATGCCGGTTATAATCTCCATCCGGCGCACGGGGGCCATAATCGTTTTTTGAGGGATTGCCACCGTATAGCTCCAGGGGGTATCAGTGGTCCCGATTTTTATTGGAATCACAATTACATTCATCGTTTCCTTCGCTGCCGGCATATAATGTGAAAAGGAAAACGGCTCGCCTTTTTCGATGGCCTTCATCATATCCTCAAGGTACGGCCCCGCCAAATCGCGTTCGGTGTCCTGAATATTTCCTCCAACCCGGCTGGTATCAAAGTGGGCGGCAACTGTACCGTCATTGCTGAATACCGCGGTCATGCCGGTACCAAAGGGTGTACGGCCCTGGGACATTTGTTGAATTTCTTTGGATGTAAAGTCAATGCCGATGACACCTGCAATCCGGTCATTGTCATATATAGATGCCGTAATACTGTTCATTAAATGTTGTTCTCCGGCCACATCGTCAAGGTAGGGATCAAGAATCGCACCAACGCCGCCTCGTTTGCCTGCCCGGTAGTAATCATCATCTTCTCCGGGCAGTTCAAAATCATCCAGGGCATAGGTTTCTATTCCATTTCCTTCACGGTACCAATACGGTGCAAAACGTCCGTCTTCATTGGTGCCATCGGCCCCCAGGTAGGCCTGATCATTTCCTTCCAGGGCATCGGGTTCCCAAATGCACCAGATACCGAAAATCTGGGGACTGTTTTCCAGGATACCCTTAATTAATGAATTAAAAAGAGTCCTCCGCATGGGCGGAGTAATACTTTCATATTGTTCCATTAAACGGGCAATAATTTGCGCCGTATACCAGCATGATGACAGGTATTCTTCAGCCTCCATGGCGTATTCCATGGTAATAGCGACGGCCTGATCATGCGAAAGGGCAGTAATATTGGCCCGGGCCTGTACCAGCAGGGTAATACCGACTGCGCCGACAATAAACAGGCTTAAAATAACCATAATTGCTGTAAGTTTAATGCTGATTTTCATTGTTTTTTACTCCACCTTAAACCGAGAAACTTCCTTCATCAGCTGATCAATTACTTCACGGTTTTTGTTGCTTATTCCGTTGACCGGGTGAACCGCTATATTTATATGCTCCGCACCCGATGCCATCTCGTTCATGCCTGATGTTATTTCCAGGGTTGCTTTTTCAAGAGTCTCGCTTTCCCTTATTACTTCCTTGCTGCCCTCAAGCATTTCATGGGAGCCGCTCGTTACCTGCCGGGTAATTTCGTTTACCTGGCCTACGCCTTCAAGGATTTGCTTGCTCCCGATTCCCTGTTCTTCCATCGCATGGCGGATGTTTTCCTCCTGCTGCGCCACGATCTTAACACTCGAGTCAATGGCCTCAAATTTGTTAAGTACGTTTCCGGTCGAATGAGTGATTTTATCGATGGATTCTTTTATCTTTTTTAAAACATTGCCGATGGTTTTGGATTGTTCGCTGGAACTTTCCGCCAGTTTGCGAATCTCGTCTGCAACAACGGCAAAACCTTTGCCCGCTTCTCCCGCATGGGCCGCCTCAATCGCTGCGTTCATCGAAAGCAAATTGGTCTGGCTGGCAATATTTTGCATGACCGAGTTGATCTCCATAAGGCCCTCGGATTCCCGGGCGATTTCCTGAATATCCTCTGCCACCTCAGACAGGCCACCGCGTCCTACTTCCGAAGCGTCCCTTAGGGTTTTTACATTGCCGGCGTTGCTGATTAGTGTATCGGTAACCGAGCGGATATTGGCCACCATTTGTTCAATGGCGGACGATGCCTGTGCGATATGTGAATTCTGGTTCTCAACATGACTGTTAAGTTTGTTGATATTTTCCACTACCTGTTCCATGGTAGCATGGGTTTCTGTCACACTGGCGCTCTGGTTGATGATGCGGACCTTGATGCTCTGTACATTGGAAGTAATTTGGTGTACCGCCGCGGCGGTCTCGTTCATGTTGCTGGCAAGGTTATTGCCGATGTCGGATAATGTCCATCCTTCATTTCTGATGCTTACAACAAGATTTTTTATCTTCTCCAATGTCTCGTTAAAATATTTTGCCATCCGGCCGATTTCGTCTTTGGAATGTATATTAATGGTA
>JAIRRF010000014.1 GCA_031256115.1 Treponema sp. | reverse complement strand
GTGTATATAATTACGGTCGATTTAGTTTTTCTTCTTTTGCGGATGACAGGGTGGTCAGATTGGTCCAAGGTCCTATTAGAGAATTAAGACCGGCGCTCATAATTAATTCGAGGGGAAATAGTCAATGGGAGATGGAATTATACTTTGCCAAAATTGACGGAAAATGGGTAATTATCAGATAGTATAGTATGGATATTTTTGAAGCTGTTATATTAGGCTTTGTTCAGGGGCTTACGGAATTTCTTCCTATAAGCAGTTCTGGTCATCTTGTTTTGGTCCAAAAGATTATAGGTTTTTCCGTTCCTACACTTTTCTTTAATACTTTGCTCCATTGCGGAACCTTATTGGCAGTATTTATTGCTCTTCGTAAGGATTTATGGAATTTACTCCGTCGGCCTTTTCAAAGGATGACAATGCTTCTTATTATTGCTACGGCTTTTACAGCGGCAATAGCTTTCCTTTTCAAAGACAGGGTGGAAGAACTATTTGTTTCCGGTCAATGGCTTGGACAGGCCTTTTTGTTTACTTCCTTGGCCCTCTTTGTTTCTGAATACCTTTCCAGAAGGCCAGGCAGATTAAGGAACGATGCGGAAATGGACTGGCTTGATGCAATACTTATTGGACTGCTTCAGGGTATTGCAATTGTACCGGGGGTGTCCCGTTCCGGCCTTACCTTGTCCGGGGTATTGTCCAGGAAACTTGAACGGGATTTAGCCGCCCGGTTTTCCTTCCTTTTGGCTGTCCCGGCAATTCTGGGCGCTCTATTACTGCAAATACGGGAATTATATAAATCTTTTCATTATCAAAGCGTAAACCCGACTGCTTCTACAGGACTATTAATGACCATTAATCCCGTCAGCCTGATTGCGGGGACTTTTACAGCAGCTCTGACAGGTTTTGCCGCAGTTACCCTGATGCTAGCCATAGTCCGGAAATGGTCATTAACAGGATTTGGAATTTACACTGCCCTTTTAGGCCTTCTGGTTTTGCTGGACCAGCATGTTTTTAATGTAGTTTTTTAGCTATTGATCCGCTATTTTCGAAAGAGGTATGGGTTTGGGAACTTCGTTTTCACCCTCTATTCTGGAATATTCTTCCAGTAGTTCCCGGCCTCGTCTTGAGAGTTTTTCCGGTATTTGAACCATTAGTTTTATCCAAAATGAACCTCTCCTTCCGCCGGAGGGGACTCCTTCATCCCTGATGCGCAGGAGTTTCCCGTTTGGGGTTCCTGCCGGAATCTTTACTTTCAGCTTTTTTCCGTCCAGGGTGCTTACGTGAATTTCCGATCCCAGGGTTGCCTGGGTAATGGAAATGGGAACGGCACAGTACAGATCCAGATCCTGCCGTTCAAAGAATTCGTGGGGTTTAATCCTTATATAGACATAGAGGTCCCCCGGAGGGCCTCCTCCCGGGCCTGCATCTCCATGGCGCTGAATCACTACCCTTTTGCCGTTTTCCACTCCCGCAGGGACGGTAACCATAACTTTCAGGCGTTTACGTTGAGTTCCGCCGCCGCCGCAATCCCGGCATGGCTGTTCGATTATATATCCTTCGCCACGGCAATTATGACAGGTAGATGCTACAGAAAAGAAACCCTGACTGTGCCTTACCTGACCGGAACCTTGACATACCGGACAAATTTTTTTACCGGATCCATCTGCGGCGCCGCTTCCATTACAGGCAGAGCATGAATCATTTTTGGTATATTGAATTTCCACCTTGGTACCGAAAACAGCATCTTTAAAAGGTATTTCGATATCATAACGGAGATTTGCCCCCTGGCGGACGCCACCGGAAGAAGAACGCCGGCGTCCGCCGCCGCCAAAGAAGGTATCAAAAATACCCGAAAAGTCTCCAAAGATGTCCTCAAAACCCCGGAATGTCTGGGAAAAGTCCCCCTGTCCGGCCATACCTTCTACTCCGGCAAAGCCAAATTGGTCGTAGGCGGCTTTTTTCTGATCATCCCCCAGGATTTCGTAGGCTTCGGTAGCTTCCTTAAACTTTTCTTCAGCCTCTTTATTCCCCGGATTTTTGTCGGGATGATATTGAACGGCAAGCTTACGATAAGCCTTTTTTATATCATCTTTGGAGGCATTTTTTTGTACATCCAGTACTTCGTAGTAATCACGCTTTGCCATTCTTTGCTCTATTTATCGTCCACAACTTCGTAGTCGGCATCTTCAGCGCTTTTGGTTTCCGGACCTCCACTGCCCATATCTTCGCCGTTTCCACCCATATTGGGGCCTCCGCCCATATCGGCGCCTTGTCCCTGGGCTGCCTGCTGCTTATAAATTTCTTCAGCAATCTTATAGGATGCCTGCTTAAGCACCTCGGTCTTGTCTTTAATTACCTGGACGTCCCCGCTTTCCAGGGCTTTTTTTAGTTCGGTAATAGCCTCTTCTGTTTTGGATTTGTCCTCGGGACTTACTTTATCCCCCAGATCCTTAATATTTTTTTCCGTACTATAAATCATGGAGTCCGCATCGTTCCGGACTTCCGCCCTTTCCCGTTCTTTTTTGTCTTCTTCGGCATGGAGTTCCGCTTCTTTTACCATGCGCTCAATGTCAGAGTCGGAAAGGCCCGACGAACTTTCTATGCGAATCTTTTGTTCTTTTCCTGTACCCAGATCTTTGGCGCTTACATGAACAATGCCGTTGGCATCTATATCAAAAGTTACTTCGATCTGCGGAACGCCCCTGGGTGCAGGTGGAATGCCCACCAAATCAAAACGGCCCAGAACACGGTTCTGGTTTGCCATTTCCCGTTCACCCTGAAGTACCTGAATGGAAACGGCGGTCTGGCCGTCTGCGGCGGTTGAAAAAATCTGGCTCTTTCTGGTAGGTATGGTGGTATTCCGCGGGATCAGCCGGGTCATAACACCTCCCAGGGTTTCAATACCCAGAGAAAGGGGAGTAACGTCCAGAAGAAGAACGTCTTTTACATCCCCGGACAGAATACTTCCCTGGATCGCCGCTCCGATGGCAACTGCTTCGTCCGGGTTAACTCCCTTGTTTGGTTCTTTTTTGAAGAGATCCTTGACGATCTGTTGAACCGCGGGAATCCTGGTAGAACCTCCGATTAGAATTATTTCATGGATGTCGTCAACGTTAAGTCCCGCGTCGGCCAAAGCCTTTTTACAGGGTTCTTTGGAGCGCTCCAACAGGTCCTCTACCATTTGTTCAAATTTAGCCCTGGTAAGGTTTTTCTGAAGATGTTTGGGCCCGCTTTGGTCTGCGGTAATAAAGGGCAGGTTTATTTCCGTGGATTGCATGGCGGAAAGTTCAATTTTGGCCTTTTCCGCCGCTTCCCTAAGACGCTGAAGGGCCATGCGATCCTGGGCAAGGTCTATCCCCGTATCTTTTTTGAATTCCGCAATCAGCCATTCCTGGACTCGCCGGTCAAAATCATCGCCGCCCAGGTGGGTATCGCCGTTGGTGGCTTTAACTTCAAAAACACCTTCGCCAAGTTCCAGAATCGATACGTCAAAGGTTCCTCCCCCCAAATCATATACGGCAATCAAACGGTCTTGTTTCATTTCCTTGTTAAAACCAAAAGCCAGGGACGCAGCAGTTGGCTCGTTGATGATCCGCTTTACATCCAGGCCGGCAATTTTTCCCGCATCCTTGGTGGCCTGCCGCTGGGCATCGTTAAAATAGGCCGGGACGGTGATCACCGCTTCGCTTACGGTTTCGCCCAGGTAGTCCTCGGCGGTTTTTTTCATCTTCTGTAGAACGAAGGCGGAAATCTCCTGTGGAGAATACTTCTTTCCGTCAATGTCTACCCGTACATCGTCCCCCTGTTCGCTGACGTTGTAGGGAACCAGCTTCATTTCGTTGCTTACTTCCGAATAACGGCGGCCCATAAAACGTTTAATCGAGTAAACTGTGTTTTCCGGGTTGGTGATCATTTGATTTTTGGCAGGAGCGCCAATAATCCGTTCACCCTTGCTGGTAAAACCCACAATGGACGGTGTAGTACGGCCCCCTTCAGAATTCTGGATAACCACCGGCTCACCGCCTTCCAGTACCGCCACGCAGGAATTGGTTGTTCCCAGATCTATGCCGATTATTTTTCCCATGATCAAACTCCTTAGCTTCTATTTTTCAGGCATCACGACCTTTACTTTTGCAGGCCGTATTACCCTTTCTTTTAGGGTATATCCCTTAATAAATTCTTCCGCCACCACAGGTTCTTCCAGCTCGGCGGATTTTTCCATCATAATCGCTTCATGCCGGTTTGGATCGAAGGCTTCCCCGGCACTATCAAATCGTTTAAGCCCCCACTTGTTTTCCAACTGGGAGACAAGACTTTTTTCGATCATGCTTATCCCCTCGTAGAGGCTGCTGTAACTTGAAGCGATTTGTTCAGTATCGCTTCCTGCCGCTTCCCGCTGGGTTCCGGCGGATTTAATGGCCCTTTCAAAATCATCAATTACGGAAACTAAATCCAGGAGCAGGCTTTGGTTTGCATATTCGACGGCGGTAATCTTTTCCTGGTTCATCCGTTTACGGTAATTTTCAAAATCCGCCGCCTTTCGCAGATAATTATCATGGGCTTCTGCCAGTTTTGCTTCCAAATCCGCTATTATTTCCCCCTGGGTCAGGGGTTTTTCCGCTTTTTCTGCCTCTCCATTGCCGGAACCTCCGGTAATTTCCTGTCCTTCATTAGTTTCAGCAGCCCGGACAGTATCCTCCATCGTTATAGTATCTGTTACATTATTTGAGGATTCATTCATATCTTCGTTTAAATTATTCTTTTTTTTCAAAATAACACTTTTTTCCAGAGGTTTAATTATCTATATATAAAAAGTACTCATTTTGGGGGTAATGGTCAAGTTGCATAAATATTATAGAAAAGTTAAGCCATATTGGCATAATCCAACCGGCCCGTAAATTTCCTGACAAAGCCGCAGGGCCTGTAGGTCATTTTAGCCTGTTTTAGCCCTTCGTCTCCCAGATCCTGTTCCCTGTTTATCAAAGTATAGTAGTTGGGAAGCGAGGCGGCATAGTGCTGGTTAACAAATTGGTAGATCCCTTTAAATTCTTCCAGGGCTTTTTCAAAATGAACGGCGAACATCCGGCCCCGGGCAAGGCGTTCTCCCAGGCACC
>JAIRRF010000297.1 GCA_031256115.1 Treponema sp. | reverse complement strand
AGATACCAGTCATAGGCGGCCTGTTCCAGATAACGGTTTTTTTCGTGGATGGCGAGGGCGTTCATCACAGATTTTTCCGCTTCTGTGTAGCGTCCCAGTTCTTTTTCCGCCATACCCTTTACGGTCCAGGTCAGGGCAGAATACAGCTTGTCTTTTTTTAGAATATCCTGCTCATGCAAAACAAGATTTAAGGTTTCTTCCGGGTTTAATTTGCCGGAAATAAACAAACTCCTGGTCTTGTATATCCGGCAAACCGAAGCAAGAAGTGTTTCTCCGGAAGAAACGGCTTCTTTTTCCGCATCCTGCCAGAGTTTTTCCGCCTCTGAAGTCCTGTCCAATGAAAAAAGAGAATTTGCCCGGGCCAAATTTACCCTGATCAGCAAGGAAGGCCGGTCTGTGATTACTGCCAGCCGCCATGCTTCGTCTAACATAGTCAGCGCTTCCGTAAAGCTTCCCTGATCTGCTTCTTTGTTGGCACGGGTTAACAGGGTTTCGATCATATTTTGAATGGAAAATACCTCCGCAGGCCGCTTGGGAGCGGAAGAACAGGATACAAGGATAAGTAAGAGAATCGTTCCTGTTTTAGGATATAGTTTTATCATTCCTTATTCTCCGTTCCCGTACATTAAAACCGAATGTTTCGGCGGGGGTTTGTTCCACTGGAATCTATTTCCGCCTGTTCGGGGATGCCTTTCCTTAACAAAGGGTTATTCTGCAGGCCGACAAGTACATTCTCCGCAGCCCTTACGGCTCCCCTGGCATCATAAATAAGGCTGTATATATGGGGCATTTCTTTTGGAAGAGAATGGGTGGTCTTTTCTAAATTATCGAGGATCCCTGACAGGTTAAAAAGAGACGATTCCAGGGCATATATTACGTCCGCTTCGGCAAAGTCAGAAGTAAGATTAGCGGTAAGTTCCTGAACATTGGCGATGGTCTGCCCCAGGGCGGTAACAGATTTTTCATTGGGAGCTACATTTAATCCTTCTAGGGTCAGGTTTGCTCCCTCCAGAACCAGGTTTACCCCTTCCAGGGTTTTTCCGATATCGTCAACAACTGTATTTATATTTGCCAGCAGTTCCCCAACAAGATCATCCTGGTGAGGAATATTGGCCAAACCCCGTGCAATTAAATCCTGTCCTTCCGGGGAATTACGCATGGGTACCAAGGCTCCTTCTTCCAGGGGGTTTCCCAGGCCGGGGTAGAAAATAAACTGAGAGCCAAAACCTATGGGGCTAACAGATACTTCTACCAGGGATCCTTCCTTTGCCCGGTCAATAAAATCACTATGAATGGCAAAAATTACTTCGATTACGTTATCTTCGGTGAGGCGGAAAGATTTGAGATTACCAATGGGAATACCCCGGCAGTTTACGGGCATATTCTGGTTTAACCCGGAAGCAGTTTGGGCGTAGGTTACAAAATTATAAGTTCTGGAAAACCAACGCTGGGTTTTACCCAGCATAAAAATCACAAAAATAATGGAAACCAGGGCAACGACAACCAAAATACCTACTAATTGGTCTGCATACCGCATTTTAAACTTCATCGTTATACCCTTTTTTAGGCTAAACCTTTTTCCAGCAATTCCGTAAGGTCCTGATCACTCATTATCTGTTCTTTGGTCATCTTTTTATGAATTCGACCCTCCACCAGTAAAATAATATTATCCGCCAATTCCCGGATTATCCCTATGTTATGACTGACGAATATAATCGTATTATTATGCAATTTTTGCTGTTTTACAAGGGAGATAAGCCTGTGAGCAGCATGGTCATCCAGAGATTCAGTCCATTCGTCCAAAAAGAGCAATTTTGGACTGCATAACATGGCTCTGCCAAAGGCAATAAGCTTTTGTTCCCCCATAGAAAGATTTGCAGGCCGTATCATCAGACTCCGCTTATATCCCACGGTGTTTATCACTTCATCTATACGCCGCCGTCGTTTTTCAGCCGACATCTCCGGAAAATGAATTTTTAGCGGAAGTTCCATACATTGCAGAAGAGTTTGGTTAGCCCAAAGGGCAGAATCCTGAAAGACAAATGCGCTTTCCCTGCGGAATTCCAAATTCTGTACCCGGTTCATGGAAATAATATTCCTGCCCCGGTACTGTACTTCGCCTGTGGAAGGGATAATCAGCCCTGCAATAAGCTTAAGAAGGGTGCTTTTTCCACAGCCCGAAGGACCAACCAACGCTGTAGTTTGCCCTTCTTCGATGATCAGATTTACTCCCTGCACAATCTGGGTATTCTGAGAAGAAAAAGAAAGTTCCTTTGTATTTAGAATTTCCATCATATTTAACCCATATAAAATAGGGCGGAGATAACAATATCCGCCAGAATAACCCAGAGAAAAGAGGAACCCACAGCTCTAAGCCCTGCTACCGGTATCTCCGTACTCGCCCGTTCCACCCCAAGACCCCGTAATATGGCCATGACCGAAATGATCATCCCAAAGCTGACGCTTTTTATTGAGGTAAGAATAATGTCATGAAGCGCCAGATTTTCCAAAAGGTAAGTAAAATACATGGCCGGAGGCAAAGGGTTAAAAAGTTGGGCCACCAGAAAAGACCCTGCCAGGCCGAAAATGGAAAAATAAATATTTAACAGAAATAAAGAAACCGATACCCCCAGAAAACGGGGAACTGCCAGGTGTTCTATGGGGTCTACACCCACAGAAATATATGCCTCTACCTCATGGGAAATAACCATGGTGGCCATTTCGGTAGCAATGGCTGTGGCAGACCGGGCGATAATAATAAAAGCGGTTAGGAGGGGTCCCAATTCCCGGCTAATAATGGTAATAAGCAGTGGATATATCATTTTCCCCTGACCCAGTCCGCTAAGAAATGGAATACCAATTACATTAACCGCCGCTCCAATACCCACAGCCAGGAGAGTAGAGATGCTCAGGGCATCCACAAAGGTAAAGAGAATCTGCATGATAAGGATCTTCCGGGAGGCCTTTCCACGGAGAACAAAAGCTCCAACGCCTTTTAAGGTTCTGGAAAAAAAACCCATAGTATAAAGAACTTCCGTAAAGAAAGTACGCATTATTTTAAGTGTACAATAAAATGAACAGCTTCTGCCAGTATACACGGCTATGATCAGGGACACATTGCCTCATTTTCCGGCAGAAA
>JAIRRF010000294.1 GCA_031256115.1 Treponema sp. | reverse complement strand
GAAAAAACTGTGTTTCCCTCAAAAAAAACCTGGGTAATAACACTCATTGAACCTTCGGTAATTATAAAAACGAGTTCCATGGTTTCGTTTCTTGCCGGTCTGGTTTCAGAGCGCACCTGAACATCGGGAAACCCTGCTTCGAGATACTTGTTGCGAATAGCAGTTTCATCGCTGCGAATAAACATATTATTTACTACATCGTTTGTTTTGCTTCTTATTACATCCGTTAAATCCCGCTGTTTAACACCGGAATTTCCCATGAAGGAAATTTTTGAAATAACGGGACGCTCTACTACTCTGAGCAGGAGAATAACTTCGCTGCCTGCCTGATCTACCGGAACAGCCGCCGGGGTAATAATGTCAAAATATTCCAGTGCATAAAGCCTTCCCTGTAGTTCCTGAAACAGGCCGTCTGAAAAAGGTCTGCCCCGGTATGATTCTATGGTACTCTCAAGCTCTGTACGGCGAATATGCCTAAGGCCTTCAAAACGTATGTCCCTAATAGGTTTTCCCTGATACCAGTCAGGGGACAATGCGGTTTCCGGTGTTTGGGTAAAGCAAAAAACAGTCAAAATCAAAGCAAAAAATGATGCAAAAAATAAACGCAGCAAAAGAATCTCCTCATGGCAGTATACAAAAAACAGCCGATTTATTAAAGGGACCAACGCCAAACCAGAGATATAGACTGGTCATTCACAAAAAGATTTTCCGGATGCAGGGGTTTAATATTCCATCGCACATCAAATAAAGGTGTCCTGACATCAAACCCAATGTCCGCTTCCGGTCTGATACCCCAGTTTTCCACCTGGTATGGGTCATACCGGAAAGCGAGAATGGTCTGGAAAAACAGATCACGACCAATATACTTACCTATAAAAACAGCCGAATTGTCCAAATAGTTACCCATAGTTGGGGGTAATTCTTCCGGATCCCGGTTTCTGACCGCTTCAAAAAGCGCGTTTTGGATTATATGCGTCCTAAACGAAAACATATCAAGCCCCAAAGTATTCCTTATTTGCTTTTCCACTCTTCGGAACACTATGGTTTGGATGATCATATCTGTTGCGGCTATTAACAATGGGCTAATAGAATCCGCCGTAGCGGCTTCAAAAGCCGGCGCCTGGCCCAAAATGCCGTATATCTCCAATGTTGAAAGGGAGGGAATGGATTCATACCTTGGTATGCTCTTTTCCAGCTCGCTTAAAGGTACTTTGTCATATTTTAGGGTTATGGTTACCGGTCCTTCTTCATTCCGATCACGGCTTTCCGCTGAGGCGCTAATCAATGGATCCGGATTAGGGTCATTTCCCCTGAAATTTAAAAGTCCTTCCCGTATGTGGAACGTCCGTTGAAGGTGGTATAATTCCCCTCCCCTGAGAAGAATATCTCCGTCCATACTTAACCTGGGAATCCTGGTATCCCCCATCACCCGTACTCCGGCTCTTGATTCTCCGTAAGCCCTTAATAAGGGGGTTATGGGATTGGGCCAGAGGAATTCCAGCCTCCTACCGGCGGTTATATGTACAGTCGCCACAATATCAGCTTCGGAGGACCTGTTGTTTCCAAATGCGGCTGCTTCCATTTCATCTCTGTTAATGGCAATTTCAGTATTGCTGGTGTCCACATTTCCGGTAATGGTTATGAGATCCCTCCCTTCCATCAGTATATTGAGGTTCCCCGCAGCATTTCCACTGGCCATAACCCCAGAAATATTAAAATTAAAAGGGATACTCCTTTCAACAGTAATATCCAGACCGACACTGGAGATCCAGCGGTTAAAGCCAATCCATCCATTCACTGTCCCGAAGCCGTCTCCACAGGAGGCGCCGACAGGGCCAAAGGAAATCTCATTTCCCTCCAGGGTAATTATTCCGGATCCAGGACCAATTTCCGCAGGAATAAATTCAGGAACCGTCAGAGTGACTCCCGAACCCCAGGCAGTCCCTTCAAATTCAAGATCAAAAATTGAACCAAAAATTCTTGTTTCTCCGGTTATAATACCATTAGTAAAGTTAACTACTTTGTTCGAAGGAATTAGGTTCCAGAGCCCGGCCATATCAATAAATACCTCTGTTGCAAGAGCTTCAATTATTGAACCCTCCAAAGCGCCGGTAATGGTTCCCTGAACAGGCGAAGGATTACCAAGGGAAAGAGAAAAAACACTGTTTTTCGGACCAATATCCCGGTATTCTACGCTTAACATGTCCCGGGGGCCGCCGGAAAGCCTGAACACAGCCTGATTTCCTGGTGTTCCTGTTTCGTTTGAAGGAGTCCGGGTAAAAACAAAACTATATGGTTCTGTAGTTTCTTTATTATCCACAAATGCGTACCGAACATCCAAAATTCCCGAAAAAGAATCCATTATTTCAGGAACAAGCCAGGTCTTCATGGGCCGGAAATTAAGACCCAGGGATGTTAATAATCCCAATTCCTGATTGTTGATTTGACCGGTAACAAGAATTTCGGTTTCCAGCCGTCCTGCGTTTCGATCCAAAGAAACATAAGGTATATTTGCTTTGACTTCACCCAAAGAACAAACAATCCGGGAAATGGTAAGCTGCTCCGGATCCAGCAATGCCAGGCCGGAAAGAGAAAAGTTTTCTTCCCCAATTCTGCCGCTCAGGGAATCCAGAGAAAGGTTTATCGAATAGTATCCGCCCCTGGAGAAACCGCCAAAAACTTCTCCGGAAATCCGGAAGTTTCTTCCGGCCTGGACAATCCGTTCTCCTCTAAAATCTGCAATTCTTCCCTGTAGTTCAAGATTTCCCTCTTCATAAAAGATTTCTCCTGCCAATTTTTCCCTATTCGTCCGATCTACCAGAATAAAAGAACCGTCGATTATTGAAAAATTCTCATTCCAGACTACAGCTGCGCTGCCTTCCAGAGGACCTACCGGATCTGAATAAACAATCCGATCAAGGTTTAAACCGTTCTGGTTTGCCTGACCCTGAATAAGCAGTTGAGCTTGTTCCCGGGCTTCCCGAATTTCCAGGCGGCCCAGGCTGAGATTCCAGGCAGCAGAATTTTGGTAGACAAGTGTTGTTTCCAGACTTATGTAACCATGAGTTCCTCCAAAAGGTACAGGTATATCCCTGGCAGATACAAAACCGGACCACTGCCCTCTGTCATTTGCAATTTGGACAGATAAACCCCGGGTTCCATGCAGGGTAAATAAATTCATCCCCTGAATCCGGCCTTCAAGGTCATAGATAACATTACGGTAACCAAGGCTGCTCCGGATGAATATATCCTGGAAGTCAGAAAAATCCGCATTTAATTTGAATTCAAATTTCCTCTGCCACAAATATACCGTTCCGCTGCTTAGATCGAATTGCTTTTCTGTACCTGATAAGGAAAAAGATAGGGATGCGGTTGATCCGTAGGACGCCAGAAAACGGCTGCTCCGGTATTCCAGACCGGTAAAATTGGTTCTAAAAAAGATCTCCGAAGTTATGGTGGTTTTGACTGCATAGTCATTAAACACTGAATCCACAGAAATAAAAGGCCTGGTTAAATTGATTAAATCAGAGACCCGGAAATTTCTTAATTCTACCATACCTTCCAATGAACCAGGTTTATTGGTATAATAACCCCGACTTTCAAAGGTTGAGATATCGGGTCTTCCGGTACCGTAAAAATGGCGTCTAAAGTCCAGACTATATGTACCCCCGCTGATGTTATTGACAAGTTCTCCTTTGAAAGATGACAGAATCGTTTCTCCCAAAGCAAGCGAGGATGAATTTACAGCAAATCCACTGCCGGTTCTGATAAATGAAAGGTTTCCATTTACATTGCTGTCTCCGGAAATGCTAAATCGGGAAAAAGCGAGTTCCCCCTGGGGAGAAATCGGATTAAATTCAAGATTACCCTTATATGTAGCCGAACCTTGTATTGCATTAAGGTCAAAGCGGGAAAAAACCATCTGCTTTTCGTTTCCATTGCCTTCTAAAACAAAGTTCCGTATAGGACTGTCTCTGGTAATTTGACCTGTTTCTCCTGAAAGCAAAAAAAAGAATGTAAAATCCCTGAAAGCCGCCGAATTGTCCTGGATATTTTTATTATTTTTTAAAGAAATATTTGCATTTCCCGAAAGGCTGATTCCTAATAGGGGAACTAATTTTTCCAGGGGGCCGTAAAAACGAACCATACTTTCCGGCATAAAACTTTCTGCCAGGAAATTACCGGAAACCTCACCATTTTCTTTGTGTACTATTGCGGAAAGCGTTATTGGCAGCCCGTCCTCTTCTTTATGGAAAACAATCCTGTCCTTAAAAAAGGAAATAAGAAAACTGGTTCTGTCTACTGAAAACCCGTATCCAATAATAGAATCAATGGTTATTTCGATACTTCCACGATCGAATTCCCTGGAAAATAAACCGTAAATGTTTCCGTCCATTGTCACAGTACGGTCCATGGATGGATTCTTCTGCCATGACCCTTCCAGGTTAATTTGACCATCCATAATATTTCCGTCCAGTGAAAGGCCTGCAACAGAAAGAGTTAAGATTCCATTTATATAAGAAATATTTCCGTCCTTGATTATTAAATCACAGCGGCGGGGTAGATTTATTTTTTTATTGTTCCCGGTAAAAAGTTCCAAGAGATCATTGTCCTTTCCGGTATCAAAAAAAAGTCCCGGTGCTTCCAGAAACAGGCGCCTTAGGGATTCGAGGCCTTTTCCGCGGACAAGGTCCCAAAGAGAATATCCGATAAAAAGTCTTCCCGCTGAAAAAACCGGGTTGTTCTTTGGTCCTATATCAAGATTCCGGATTTCTATGGCTCCCAAGAGGGAAGGGCTCATAGATTCATAATGAATGCTGCGGTTTAAGATGGATTCACCGGTATTAATGAAACCTTTCTGCACCACCGTAATTTTTTTATTGATCAAACCCATCAAGGGCTTGAAAAGAAGGGCGGTGGTTCCCACCAGAGTTAAAAAAATGAATAATTCAACAAGCATCAGTCGCTTAGTGCGGGCGGTATCCATGTAATCCTATAATTATAGCATAGCTATTTTGGACTGATATTTCCATTAAAAGCGGTTTTGAACTATACTTTTACCGGAAGGAATCTTTGTCAGCCATGATTGTAAGCAATTTTGCCGTCATAGAGGGCTGTGATGGCAGCGGTACAACTACCCAGCTTAAGCAGTTGAAGAAAAATTTTTCCCTGCAGAATATTTCCAAAAACACCGGATTCTTTGTTACCGGAGAACCGACCCGGGGACCCCTGGGACTTATGATACGAAAAATTCTGATGGGCAAAATTTCCGTACAAAAAGAAACCTTAGCACGTCTTTTTGCAGCAGACAGGGGGGAACATCTCTATGCTCCGGGAGGTATTATTGAACGATGCGGCCGTAACGAGTTGGTAGTTTCCGATCGCTATACTCCATCATCTCTTGTTTATCAGGGTCTGGATTGCGGCAGGGAATTGCCGGAAACCTTAAACGCTGCATTTCCTCACCCTGAACTCCTTATTTATCTGGATTTGGATACCGGTATCGTCATGGAACGAATAGCAAAGAGAAAAGAAAAACGGGAGATCTATGAGTACATGGAATTCCAGGCCAAAGTCAGGGAAGCTTATCTGGAATTGCTGCCTATTTACGAACAAGCTGGAGTACGGGTTATATGTCTGGACGGCTCAGGAACTCCGGAAGAACTGGCCATTGAAATCTGGAGCAAGGTCATGGAAATGCCGATAATGGAGAAGGTGAAAAAAAACAGGTGAAAATCGAATGGCCGGAAATAAAAATAGGGGTTTTATTTTTTATTTTTACGGCATGCCTGATTCTGCCCCCAGCCCTGGATGCCTATCTTATTAAGTATAAGGAACAGTACTATAAATTGTTCCATGTTCATTATAACCAGTACCCGGACGACAGCTTCGAAAACATCTTTTGGCTTGAAAGGGCACTGAAAGCCGATTTTTCCAATCCCCTTTATGCCTTGGCCCGGATAGAAACCAGGGAGCAATACGAAAAATACTGCTATTTATTAATGATGCATCTGAATATCAAAATGGTTGAACAGTAC